>DATCLK010000074.1:0-24306 GCA_036563975.1 Longimicrobiales bacterium
GCGCGGAGACCGTCGGTCTCCCCGATCAGCGCGCGGCGCTCCTCGTCCAGGACGAGGACCTGATCCACCAGCTCGATGTATTCCGGATTGCCTCGCCGGCCCAGTTGCTCGCGAACGAACTCCGGCTCTTCCCGGATGCGCCTCAGCTCGAGCATGCTACCGCTGGTCGGGGGGGACGAGGTACCGGTCCGCACACACCGGGTTGCGAACGATCTGCATCTCCAGCCGGCCGGCTTCCTCATCGAGCGCCACCGCTGTCGCCTTCGCGAAGTAGATGCAGCTCGAGAGCGGCCGCCTCCCGGTGCGGAACACGTAGACCACGTCCGTCCGCAGCGGGACAGGGTCGGTGATGGAGTACGCCGCGCTGTCCCCGGGCGCGCGGATGACCTCTTCGAAGCTCTGGTCTTCGATGACGGCAATGCCCGCCCGGCTGGAGACCCCGGGGAACCAGCTCGGGGGAAGCAGGACGAACTGGCCGCCCTCTTCGCTGAACGCCACGTCCCAGAACCCGGTCATTCCTGGCAGCTCGACGCGCACGCTCTCGACCTCGTAGAGGTCGATGGCGGAGGGCAACCCCCGGAGCTCGCTGCGGGCGAGCGAGTAGACCGCGAGCGTGTCAGGCGTCGCATTCCAGTTCACGGGCCCGAAGCCGTCGTCGCACGCTGCAGCGCTGGTGATCGCGGCGAGAGCGAGAAGCGCGGTGATGCGCACGGATCTGCTCACGGCTGAAAGGTCGCAAGCCAGGTAAACATGATAGATTAGCCCGGCCCTGTGGGGGGTGTCAAGGTCGCATCCCGCGGACGCGCTTGACTTTCGCGGCCCCGGGATCTAACGTTGGCGCGCGCCGCGGCGTGCCACACTGGCGCCGCCGCGATCCGCCGGGGCGGCATGGAACCGGCAGGTTCGGCCGGTCGATTCCTCGGAGGATGCAGCGGATCGTAGCGGGCCGAGCCCATGCCCACCGCTCCTGTTCACCGCCGCCGTATTCTCGTCGCCGACGACGAGCCGCACATCGGACGGATCATCCAGCTCCGGCTGGAGGCAGGTCCCTACGATGTCGAGGTGGTGCACGATGGCCGGGCCGCGCTGGAGCGGATCCGCGCCGACGCGCCGGTGGACCTGATCCTGCTGGACATCATGATGCCGCACGCGAGCGGGCTGGAGGTGCTCCGGGAGCTGCGCCGGCTGCCCCACCGCCGCTCGACCCCGGTCATCATGCTCACGGCGAAGGGCCAGGAAGCGGATCGCGAGCAGGCCATCCAGCTCGGCGCTACGGATTTTCTGACCAAGCCGTTCAGCCCCAAGAAGCTCCTTGCCCGAATCGACGAGATCTTCTCGCGCTGATCCGCCCCTCTGGGCGGTGATCCTGGCCGGCGGCGTGGGCTCCCGCTTCTGGCCGGTCTCCACGCCTGCGCGTCCCAAGCAGCTCCTGCCGCTGGCGAGCACACAGCCGCTGATCGCGGACACGGTCGCCCGGATCGAGCCGCTGGTGCCCCGCAGCTGCATCCGGATCATCACCGGTGCCGCGCTGGCACCCGCCATCCTGGAGGCCGTGCCGGGGCTGGACCGGGGCAATCTGATGATCGAGCCGGCGGCGCGGGGGACGGCGCCGGCCCTGGCGTGGGCTGCGGCGGCGATCGCGCGCGAGGAGCCGGACGCGGTCATGGTCTCGCTGCACGCGGATCACGTGATCGAGCCGGCCGGGGAGTTCCGCAACCTAGTCGCGGAGACGGCCGCCCTCGCCGCCGAGATGGACCGGCTCTTCACGATCGGCGTGCGTCCGACGCGCCCGGAAACCGGCTTCGGCTACATTCGCGTGGGCGAGCGTATCTCGCGCACGCCGGAGGCGTACGAGGCCGCGGATTTTGTCGAGAAGCCGGACCGGGACACGGCGCGCGAGTACCTGACCCGCGAGGGCTACTTCTGGAACAGCGGCATCTTCATCTGGCGGGTGCGCACGCTGCTCGCCCAGATCGAGCAGTACACGCCCGAGTTGGCCCCGCTCCTCCCGCTCCTCGAGGCGGACGGACCGGCGCCGTTCTTCGAGCGCGCCCCGGTGCTCAGCATCGATGAGGGTCTGCTCGAGACGAGCCCGAACGTCGCGGTCGTGCCTGCCAGCTTCGACTGGGACGACATCGGGTCGTGGGACGCCGTGGGTCGCCGGCGCCCCGCCGATGAGCAGGGCAACGTGATCGTGGGCGATGTCCACGCGGTCGAGGCCGAAAATTGCATCGCATGGGCGGAGGAGGGTTCGATCGTGCTCTTTGGGACGAAGGACCTCGTCGTCGTGCGGGCGGCCGGTCTGGCCTTCGTCACGCCGCGGGAGCGGGCCGCCGAACTGAAGGAGCTGCTGAAGCGGTTACCTGACCGGCTCCGCACGCTGGAGCCGCTGAATGGCTGAACGCGCGCTTGTCCTCTTCGACGACGCCGACGCACAGGCCTGGATGCCGTTCGTGCTCACGCGCCCGGCCGGCGAGCTCCGGTTCGGCGCGCTGACGCAGCGCGAACGGGCAGAACGGATCCTTGGCGCGCCTTGCATCGGCCACCTCACGGCCAAGCGGCTCATCGGGTTCGAAGAGCCCGGCGCCGCGCCGGTCCTCGACCCCGGAGGACTACCGCGCGACCGTGACCTGATCCTCCTCTCCTCGCGGGTCGTGCTCTCGTGGCACGGCCAGCCCACGCTGCCGCCGGCCCGCCCCGCCCCGCTCCTCGTCGGGGAAGAGCTCTGCGGCTGGTTCCTGCCGGCCGGCGCGGCCCTGCCCCCTGCCGAGGCACTCCTCCGGCCTGCGCTCTACCCCCTGGAGGGACACGAGCCGGTCCGCTTGGACGGCGAGATGCTTTCCAGGGTGTGGGAGCTCATCACGCGCAACGATGAGCAGATCGCGCGTGACATCGCGGGCCTCTTCCCCGCGGCCGCGTCGAGCCCGCCGCCGGGTGTGCACGTGCTCGGCGATCACCCGCTGATCCTCGGCCAGGGCGTGAGCATCGAGCCGGGAACGTTGCTGGACCTGCGGGAAGGGCCGATCTGGCTGGACGACGGCTGTTCCGTCCGCGCCTTCACCCGGCTCGCCGGACCCGCCTACGTGGGCAAGGGCACTCTGGTGCTGGGCGGAGGGCTGGCCGTAGTCTCCATCGGCCCCGTCTGCAAGATCCGGGGAGAGGTGGAGGAGTGCGTCATCCTCGGATACACGAACAAGGCGCACGACGGCTATGTGGGCCGTTCCTACGTCGGGTCGTGGGTCAACCTCGGGGCGCTGACCACCACCAGCAACCTGAAGAACAACTACGGGACGGTCCGGGTCTGGACGCCCGCCGGGGAGGTGGAGACCGGTGAGATCAAGCTCGGCTGCCTGCTCGGGGATCATGTCAAGACCGGGATTGGCACACTTCTGAATGCGGGAACGGTGGTGGGGGCGGGATCGAACCTGTTTGGCTCGGCGATGCCGCCGAAATTCGTACCGCCGTTCAGTTGGGGAACAGGAACCGAGCTGGTCGAGTACCGGCTGGACAAGTTCCTCGCCGTTGCAGAAGTGGTCATGAAGCGCCGGGACGTGACGCTGACGCCGAGGCAGCGGGAGATGCTGCGCGCGGCGTGGCAGGAAGGGAGGAGTGGGCTGTGAGGCCGGCGGACGGACCCCGGCTGGGGTTGGCTCTGGGCGGCGGCGCGGCGCACGGCGTCGCGCACGTCGGCGTGCTGGAAGTGTTCGAGCAGGCGGGCATCCGGCCGGACCTGATCGTGGGGACGAGCGCCGGAGCGCTGGTGGGCGTGCTGGCGGCTGGAGGCCTTTCGGCCGCCCGGGTGGCGGAGTGGGCCCATCGCATGCGCTGGTCCATGCTCGCGCGCCCCGTGATGTGCCGCTCCGGACTCATGAGCAACGACCGCCTCGGCCGCTTCGTTCGGGAAGCGCTGCCGCATCGCACCTTCGAGGAGCTGCCGATCCCGTTCGCCTGCGTCGCCACGGACGTCGCGACCTTCGAGCCGGTCCTGCTGCGGCATGGTGATCTGGCCTCCGCGGTGCGGGCGAGTTGTGCGATGCCCGGGATCATTGCCCCGGTGGAGCGCGACGGGCGACTGTTGATCGATGGCGGCGTGGTGGACAACGTCCCCGCGGCCGTGGTCCGCGCGCTGGGCGCGGACGTGGTCATCGCGGTAGACGTGAACCGTTCCTACCGCCGCACCGCACCGCCCTCCAACATGTTCTCCATCATCGCGCAGTCGTACTTCGCCCTGGGGCGCGCGGCCGACCGGCACGTGGCCGAGGGAGCCGACGTGCTGATCGCGCCGGACGTGGGGGACATCGGCCTCGATGAGCTGCATCGCGCCGCGGAGCTCATCCATGCGGGCGAAGTCGCGGCCCGTGCCGCTCTGCCGCGCATTCGCGCGCTGCTCGAGGGCACGCCTACATCTCCGGTGGAGCTGGAACCCATCCGCGAAGCAGCGTGAAGGTCACGATCCTGGGGAGCGGGAGCGCCGGCAACGCCACGCTGGTGGAGGCGGGACAGGTGCGCGTGCTCGTGGATGCCGGCTTCAGCGGCCGGGATCTCGAGCGCCGCCTGCGTGCCGTGGATGTGGACCCGGCTTCCCTCACCGGCATCGTCATCACCCACGAGCACGGGGACCACACACGCGGCATGGGCGTCCTTTCGCGCCGGTACGGGATCCCCCTCTACCTCACGCCCGTGACCCGGCACGCGTGCCGGTCCCTGCTGACGGGAGACGAGAGGGTCGTGCCCTACGTCTCGGCGCAGGCGTTCCGCATCGGCCCACTCGAGGTCCAGCCGTTCCTGACCATTCACGACGCGGCGGACCCGGTCGCGGTCGCGGTGCGCCACGTCGACTCCGGGTTGAAGCTCGGGATCGCCACGGACCTCGGCCGGCCGACGGCGGGCGTGCTCCATGCCCTCGCCGGCTGTCACCTCCTCGTCCTGGAGGCGAACCACGACGAGGTGATGCTCCGCAACGGCCCGTATCCCTGGTCGGTGAAGCAGCGCATCGCGTCGAGCCGCGGGCACCTCTCCAACCGCGCGGCCGCCGAGCTCGTGCGAGAGCTCCACCACGAGGCGCTGGGCGGCGTCGTGCTGGCGCACCTGAGCGAGCACTGCAACGACGCGGCTCTGGCTGAGGAGGTCGTGGGAGGAGCACTCGAAGGCGTGGGGTTCGCGGGGCTGCTCCGGGTCGCTCCGCAGGACCGCCCGCTCGAGCCGATCGACGTCGCGCGCATCGCCGCCCGGACCGGCCCGATCCAGCTCGACCTGCTCTGAGGAGAGCGGCGCGGAGGCACCGCCGCCCGTGCCCCCCGCCGCCGCTGCCCTGCCCTACGACTACAGCCCGAACAGCCGCAACACGTCGTTGGCCAGCGCCCAGACCATGATGGCCACGACGATCACCATCCCGACCTGCGTCAGGCGAATGCGCTGCTGGAGGGAGAGAGCGCGACCACGCACCGCCTCGACGGCGAGGAACAGCAAGTGTCCCCCGTCCAGCACCGGGATCGGCAGGAGGTTCAGGACGGCGAGATTGATGGAGAAGATCGCCATGAAGCGGAGGAACGGCTCGAGGCCCATCCGCACGGCCTGGCCGCTGAACTGGCCGATGAGGATCGGCCCGCCCACGTTGCGAGGCGACACATCGCCCGTGAAGAACTGGCCGAGGAACTCGACGGTGAGCGCCACCATGGTCCACGTCTCGCGGGCGCCGTGAACGACCGCGCCAGCGAGCCCCGGCCTGTGTCTGGGAGGCACGAAGAGGACGCCGATCCGGCCGACCGCGGAGTCGCCGGCTGCTGCGGTTTCGGCTTCGGGCACCACGGCGACGGTGCGCCGCTCCCCGCCCCGCTGCACCACCAGCTCGATCTGCCGGCCGGCGTTCGCCGAGACCGCGGCCAGCAGATCCTGCCAGACCCGGACGGGCCGGCCATCGGCCTGCAGCACGGTATCGCCCGGCGCGAGCCCCGCGCGCTCGGCCGGCGTACCGGGGAGCACGCGGCCGATCACCGGCGGGTATTCCGGCTGGAGCGCCCCCTCGATCAGGACTTCGCGGAGGCTGTCCGAGGCAGGCAGGTCCACGGTGACCGTGCGGCCGTCCGCGAGCAGGAGCGTCGTGGGCCCGGGACGGGCGATCCGCAGCGCCGTGGTGAGGTCCGCCCAGTCGTCCACGGAGCGGCCCCCGACGGCGGTCACTTCCACGTCGGGCGGGACCTGGGCCAGCGCCTCGGTGCCGGGGGGCAACAGCTCCCGCGTGACGGCGGCGATCCGCGCCGGCGGCACGTCCGGCACGCCCCACACGGCTGCGCTCCCGGAAAAGACCAGGAACGCGAACAGGACGTTCATCAGCACGCCCGCCGAGATCACCAGCGCGCGTGCGGGCAGCGACTTGGACTCGAACTCCCGCGGACCCGGCGTCGCCTGCTCCTGCACCAGCCCCACGTCGGAGACCGGCGCGCTCGCTCCGTCCTCGGCCTTGCCGCCCTCGATCCGCTCCATCTCCTCCATCCCGGCCATCTTCACGTAGCCGCCCAGCGGCAACCACGAGATGACGTACTCGGTCTCGCCTCGCCGGAAGCCCCAGAGCTTGGGGCCGAGTCCGATGGAGAAGCGCGGCACCGCGATGTCCACGGCCTTGGCCGCCATGAAGTGGCCGAGCTCGTGAACGAAGATGAGGACACCGAGGACGACGATCGTCGCGAGGATCGTGATCAGCATCGGCCCGCCACCACATCCCGGGCGATGGCCCTGGCACGGCCATCCGCCTCCAGGACGGCATCGAGGCAATCGATCGGCGCAGGCTCGTGCGCTTCGAGCACGCGCTCGATCACTTCCGGTATGCGCACGAACGGTAGCTCGCCATCCAGGAAGCTCGCCACCGCGACTTCATTGGCCGCGTTGAACACCGCCGGCGCCGTGCCGCCCGCCCGCCCTGCTTCGACGCCCAGCCGGAAGGCCGGGAAACGCGATTCGTCCAGGGGCTCGAACGTCAGCGGGCTCGCAGCGATCGGGTCGAAGCGCGGGGCACCCGTGTCTTCGATGCGGTCCGGATGCGTCAACGCGTACAGGATCGGCAGCTCCATCGTCGGGAACCCCGCCTGGGCCAGGACGGAGCCATCCACGAACTCCACCAGGCTGTGCACGATGGACTGCGGATGGATCACGGCGCCCAGCCGGTCGTACGGCAGCCCGAAGAGGAAGTGGGCCTCGATCAGCTCGAGCGCCTTGTTCGCGAGTGTCGCCGAGTCCACCGTGATCTTGGCTCCCATCTCCCACGTCGGATGGCGCAGCGCCTGGTCGGGGGTCACCTTCTCGAGGGCTTCCGGGGCCCAGTTCCGGAAGGGCCCTCCCGAGGCCGTGAGGACGAGCCGACGCACCTCCCGCTCGCCGGCGCCCCGCAGGCATTGCAGGATGGCGCTGTGCTCGCTGTCCACCGGAACCAGCATTCCCCCGCCCTGCCGGCGCGCCTCGAGAACGAGTGGCCCGCCCGCCACCAGGGACTCCTTGTTGGCCAGCGCCAGCCGCTTTCCCGCCTGGAGGGCGGCGAGCGTCGCCTGGAGACCCGCCGCGCCGACGATGGCGTTGATCACCACGTCCACGGCCGGGTGCGTCGCCGCCTCGATCAGCGCGGCCTCGCCCCTCACCCACCGGGTGCCCGGAACCGATGCCTCCGGGCCCGGCGATTCGCCGTTCACCAGGACCGCGATCTGGGGCCGGTACTGCATGACCTGCGCCGCCAGCTCCGTCGCCCGCCGGTGCGCGGCCAGGGCCACGAGCCGGAACCGGTCCGGGTGCCGGGCCAGCACCGCGAGGGCGCTGCGCCCGATCGAGCCCGTCGAGCCCAGCAGCGCCACGCCTAGAGCCACGGCCCGCCTCCGCTACGCAGCACCAGCGTCAGGTACCAGTAGGCCGCCGGGAGCGTGAAGAAAAGGGCATCGAAGCGGTCCAGTATCCCGCCGTGCCCTCGAAACACACGCCCCGAGTCCTTGACCCCCGCCTCCCGCTTGAGCAGCGACTCGGCCAGGTCGCCGAGCTGTGCGATCACCGAGATCACCACGGCGCCGACCACCGCGGCGATGCCCCCGATCGGCACGTCCAGCCAACGCCCGAAGACCAGCCCAGCGTACACCGCCCCGAGAAACACGGTTCCGATGAGGCCCGCCAGCGCCCCGGCCACGGTCTTGCCCGGGCTGACGCGAGGAGCGAGCCGCCGCCGGCCGAAGAGCCGGCCCCCGAAGAAAGCGAAGGAATCGTTCACCCAGGTCAACACCAGCGGATAAGCGACGAGGGCGCGCCCGACCCACGCGGCGTGCTCCGCGTCCCGGGTCGCGAGCCCGCCGCCCGGAAGGGCCACGGCTTCGGCGGGCAGGTGGCGCAGGTAGAGCGCGTACGCGAGCGTCCCGCCCGTCAGCAGCGCGCCGGCCACCGTGACCGACACCGCCGGCAGCGGGTGCCCGTCGACGCCGTGCGTGAAGATCGCCGCGATCGCCGTCCCCAGCAGGAGCACCAGCAGCAAGGACCAGAGCAACGGCGCCGAGGCGAGCGGATCGGGGCGCCCGGCGGCGATCAGCACCAGCAGGCCTGCCGTCAGCGCACCCGGAAGGACGAACGGCCGCACCCCGCGGTGCCTCGCGAGCCGGTACAGCTCGTACGCGCCGCCCGCGGCCACGGCCGCGAGAACGGCGCCCAGCGCCCAACCGCCCAGGTAGATGGCGGCTCCGGCCACCGGAACGCCCAGGGCGGCGACGGCCACCCGCTCGGCCAGCTCGCTTCGTGCCATGGATCAGCTCGCCGTGATCCTGCCGAAGCGCCGCTCCCGCTTCTGGTAGTCGCGAATCGATGCGTAGAGGTGCTCGCGCCGGAAATCCGGCCAGAGCACGGGGGTGATGTACAGCTCGGTGTAGGCGAGCTGCCAGAGCATGAAGTTGCTGATCCGCTGCTCGCCCGAGGTCCGGATCAGCAGGTCCGGGTCGGGTAGACCCGCCGTGTACAGCTCGGCCGCGAGCGCGGCCTCGTCGATGTCCTCCACCGCCAGCTCCCCGCGGCAGACGCGCTCCGCCAGCCGGCGCGCCGCCCGCACCAGCTCGGCGCGGCCCCCGTAGCTGATCATCAGGTTCAGGCGGAGTGCACGCCCACCCCGCGTCGCCTCCTCGAGCTCCCGGATCGCCTTCCGCGGCCCCTGGGCCAGGCGGTCGAGCTCGCCGAACACGGCGACCTCCACTCCCTGGCGCCTCAGCGACTCGCGTTCCTTGGCCACGTAGCGCTCCAGCAACGCCATCAGGGCGTTGATCTCACGGTGCGGCCGGTTCCAGTTCTCCTGCGAGAACGCGTACAGCGTCAGCGTCTCGAGCCCGACCTCGAGCGATCCTTCGACCGCCTCCCGGACCGCCTTCATCCCGGCGGCATGCCCGCGCGTGCGCACCAGCCCACGCTCGCGCGCCCAGCGGCCGTTCCCGTCCATGATGATCGCCACATGGCGTGGAATACGCCCGTGTAGCCTGATTTCCTGGAGGAGATCCGAAGGCATGAACCCCGCACCGTCTCGCCCGGCTCTCGGTCCCTGACGCCGCCGGCAGACCGGAACGCGCCCGCCGGAGTCCCCCCGGGCCGGGGATCCGGCCTAAACCTCCATCACTTCCTTTTCCTTGGCCGCCAGCAACTCGTCGATCTTGCCGATGTACTGGTCTGTCAACTTCTGGACCTCGTCGAGCTGCCGCCGCGCCTCGTCTTCACTGATCTCGTGCGCCTGCTGGCGCCGCTTGATCTCCTTGTTCGCCTCCTGCCGAGCGTGCCGCACCGCCACCCGACCCTCTTCGGCCAGCTTGTGCAGCACCCGGACCATCTCGCGCCGCCGCTCCTCGGTCAGCGGCGGGACCGGGATCCGGATCACGTTGCCGTCGTTCACCGGGTTGAGCCCCAGTTCCGCCGCCCGAATCGCCTTCTCGATGGCAGGAATCAGTCCCTTGTCCCAGGGTTGGATCAGCAGCGTTCTGGGCTCCGGAACGCTCACCGTCCCCACCTGGTTGATCGGGAGCTTGCTGCCGTAGGCATCCACGCGGATCGTTTCCAGCAGTGCTGGCGTGGCCTTCCCCGTGCGGACCGTCGCGAACTCGCGCCGCGTCGCCTCCACCGCCTTCTCCATCTGCGCGCGCGCGTCCTGAATCGATGCCATTCGCTCCTCCCAGCAGAGCAGCGTCGGCACCAGCCGACGCCCGTCTACCCGGAAAATACGGGCGCCGCGGTCAGGAAACCAGCGTGCCCACTGCCTCCCCGCGGATCGCGGCCGCCACGGCTCCCGGCCGGCCGATGTTCAGCACGATGATCGGCAGTCGGTTGTCCCGGCACAGGGAGACGGCCGCAGCGTCCATCACGCCCAGCTCGCGGGTCATGACCTCGCTGTAGCTCAGATGCGGGATGAACTCGGCCTCTGGGTCCTTCGCCGGGTCCGCCGTGTAGACCCCCTCGACCTTGGTCGCCTTGATCAGGACGTCCGCCCCCATCTCGATGGCACGGAGCACCGCCGCCGTGTCCGTCGAGAAATAGGGGTTGCCCGTTCCCCCCGCGAAGATCACGACCCGGCCCTTTTCCAAGTGCCGCAGGGCGCGCCGCCGGATGTACGGCTCCGCCAGCTCCTCCATGCGGATCGCCGTCATCACTCGCGTGTCCACACCCTTTCGCTCGAGCATGTCCTGCAGCGCCAGCGCGTTGATCACGGTCGCCAGCATCCCCATGTAGTCCGCGCTGACGCGGTCCATCCCCTGTTCGCTGGCTTGCGTGCCGCGCACGATGTTGCCGCCGCCGATCACGAGGCCCAGCGCGATCCCCATCTCGTGGACCTCGCGGATCTCGTCGGTCAGGCGATCCACCACCCGCGGCGAGATCCCGAACCCGAGCTCCCCCGCCAGTGCCTCGCCGCTCAGCTTGAGCAGCACCCGCCGGTACTTCACGTCTTCTCGTGTCACCCGACGGCCCTCCTCGCACGCCGGCCCGCCGCCTCCAGCTCGGCCGTGATCATTCGCCCAGCGCGAAACGCACGAAGCGGCGTACGACGATGTTCTCTCCCGTCTTCGCCGAAACCTCCGCCACGAGCTGCCCGACGGTCTTGTTCGGATCCTTGATGAACGCCTGCTCCATCAGGGCGTTGTCCTGGAAGAACTTCTTCAGCTTCCCCTCAGCGATCCGATCCCAGAGCTGCTCGGGCTTGCCCTCGTTCTTCGCCTGCTCGCGGAAGACCGCCTTTTCCCGCTCCACCACCTCTGCTGGAATCTGCTCGGGCGTCACCGCCAACGGATTCGTCGCGGCCACCTGCATCGCGATGTCCCGGACCAGCTCCTGGAACTCCGGGGTGCGCGCCACGAAGTCCGTCTCGCAGTTCACCTCCACGAGCACGCCGATCTTGCCCCCCATGTGAATGTAGCTGCCGATCGCGCCCTCGCGGGCCTCCCGGCCCGCCCGCTTGGCCGCTTTGGCCGCGCCGCGCGCCCGCAGCACGTCGATCGCCGCCTCCATGTCCCCGCCGGTCTCCTCGAGCGCCTTCTTGCACTCGAGCATGCCCGCGCCCGTCCGCTCACGCAACTGCTTTACCTGCTCGGCCGTGATTGCCATGTTCCATCCCCGTTAACCGGTTCTGCATCGCCGCCCGCCGACTCGGCGGGCCCCTCATAAGAAAGCGCTGCAGGGCTGCAGGGACGTGCAGCGCTGCAGCGCTCCGCGCGCTCCAGCGAGAAGCGGTGAAGACGGAACTCAGTCCTCTCCGCCTTCCTCTTCCTCCGCCCCCGTCCGCAGATTCGCGATGACCTCCGGCCGCGGCCGCCGCTTGCGCCTCGGCCGCCGCCGGGGCCGCCGCTCCTCGATCTCCTGGGCCATCCCCCGCTCGCTCGAGTAGGTCACCGCCTCGAACTCCTCCACCCGCCTCCGGTCCTCCGGCGGCAGCTCCTTGCGCGCCTGCTCGATCGCATCCGCGATCGCCGCCGTGATGAGCGCCACCGACCGGATCGCGTCGTCGTTGCCCGGGATCGGGTAGTCGATCAGGTCCGGGTCCGCGTTCGTGTCCGCAATCGCGATCACCGGAATGCCTAGCCGGTTCGCCTCCCGGACCGCGATCTGCTCCTTCTTCGCGTCCACCACGAAGAGGGCCCCGGGCAGGCGGGCCATGTCCTTGACGCCCGCGAGGTACTTCTCGAGCTTCTGCCGCTCGCGCTCGAGCAGGAGCTGCTCCTTCTTCGTGTAGAACTCGTAGGAGCCCTCCTCCATCCCCCGCTCGAGCTCCTTGAGCCGCCTGATCTGCTTCTTGATCGTCGCGAAGTTGGTCAGCATCCCGCCCAGCCAGCGCTCCGTGACGTAGAAGCCGCCACAGCGCTGCGCCTCCTGCTCGATGATGGGGCGCAACTGGCGCTTGGTGCAGACGAACAGCACTCGGTCGCCCTGCAGCGTGATCTCACGCGCCGCACGCTGCGCCTCCTGCAGGAGTTGGAGCGACTTCTTGAGGTCGATGATGTGGATCCCGTTCCGCTGGGCGAAGATGTACTTGCGCATCTTCGGATTCCAGCGGCTAGTCTGGTGCCCGAAGTGGACACCCGCCTCGAGGAGCTCCCTGAGCTGGGGATCGACCATTCGATGGTTTGCCTCGCTTTCGGGTTTCGCCTCCACCGCCTTCCCGCGTCTCGCCGCCCGGTTTCCGGGACCCGGGCGAGACATCCGGCGGTGTGTGTCAATTTTTCGGCGGGTCGGGCCTCCGACCCGCCGGGCGCGGCACGCGTTGCCTGCCGCTACCCTGTGCCGGCGCGCTCGCCCGTCACAGACGAGGCGAGGGCGTCCGATCACCGCTCCAGGCCGCCGGCGTGCTGCCCCGCCGGCTTCCGGCACCCGCTTCGGCACAGCGGCGCGGTGCCCCGCGCCAATCCGCCGAAGCGCTGAGCTCCCGGCTCAGCGCTTCGAGAACTGGAACCGCTTGCGGGCGCCCGGCCGGCCCGGCTTCTTGCGCTCGACCTCCCGCGCGTCGCGCGTGAGCAGCCTGTGTTCGCGCAGCGTCTTGCGCAGCTCCGGGTCGTAACGGAGCAACGCGCGCGCGATCCCGAGCCGCACCGCCCCTGCCTGCCCGCTCAGCCCGCCGCCCCCGACATTCACCTTGATGTCGAAGCGACCCTGCATCTGGGTCACGACCAGCGGCTCCTGGATGTGCTGCTGGTGCGTGAGCCGCGGGAAGTACTCGGCGAGGGACCGTCCGTTCACCTCCCACGCCCCACTGCCGGGACGCAGGAAAACCCGGGCCACACTCGTCTTGCGCCGGCCTACGCCGTGATACTGCTCGATGGTGCTTGCCATCTCAGATCTCCAGGGGCTGCGGCTGCTGCCCCGCGTGCGGATGCGTGGGGCCGGCGTAGACCCGCAGCTTCTTGCGCATTTGCCGGCCCAGATGGTTCTTCGGCAGCATCCCCTTGACGGCCAGCTCGATCACCCGCTCCGGGTGCTTCTCCAGCATGCGGCGGAACGGGATGAACTTCTCGCCGCCCATGTAACCACTGTGCCGGAAGTATGTCTTCTGCTCAGGCTTCTTGCCTGTGAGCCGGACCTTTTCCGCGTTGATGACCACCACGTAATCGCCTGTGTCCAGGTGCGGCGTGAAGATCGGCTTGTGCTTGCCGCGCAGGATGCCGGCGACGCGGCTGGCCAGCCGCCCGAGGACCTGCCCCTCGGCATCGACGATCCACCAGCGGCGCTGGATGTCGGATTCTCTGGGCGTGTATGTCTTCATGCGCACCCCGGTGCACGGAAAACGGGCGTTCAACGGGACAGCTTTTTATGATACCGGGTTACGCTGTCCCTGTCAAGGACGCGACCACCGCCCCCGGCGGCCGCCACGCCCGCTCCGCCGCTCACCCGAGGAACGTCTCCAGGAAACGGGAGCGCGACGCGTGCCGCAGCCGCGCCAGCGCCTTCTCCTTGATCTGCCGCACCCGCTCGCGCGTGATCCCCAGGAGCGAGCCGATCTCCTCCAGCGTCATGGGCTCCTGGCCATCGAGGCCGAAGTACAGCCGCAGGATCTTCGCCTCCCGCTCCTTCAGGGTGCCGAGCGCCTCCTCGATGGTGGTGGACAGCGCCCGATCGTAGGTCTCGTCGTCGGGCCCCGGCGAGAACTGGTCTGGCAGGTAGTCGAGCAACCGGCTGTCCTCGCCCGGCGTGATGGGCGCGTCCAGCGAAAGGTGGGACTGGGAGATCGCGAGCGTCCGCTGCACCTCCTCGTGGGAGAGCTCCAGCTCCTCGGCGATCTCCTCGATGGTGGGCTCGCGGCCGAGCTCCTGGAGCAGGACGGAGGACCTCCGCCCGATCCGGTGGAGGGCGCCTGCCCGGTTCAACGGGACGCGGACGATCCGGCTCTGCTCCGCCAGGGCCTGCAGGATCGCCTGCCGGATCCACCACACCGCGTAGGAGATGAACTTGATCCCCTTGGTCTCGTCGAACTTCCGGGCGGCCCGGATCAGCCCCAGGTTGCCCTCGTTGATGAGGTCGCCGAGGGCGACGCCCTGGTTCTGATACTTCTTGGCGACCGAGACGACGAAGCGGAGGTTCGATCGGACCAGCTTGTCGAGCGCCTCCTCGTTGCCCTGCTTGATCTGGCGGGCGAGCTCCGCCTCCTCCTCCCGGCTGAGGAGTGGGTATGCGCTGATCTCCTTGAGGTACTGGTCGAGGGACCCCTCCTCGTAAGTCCCTCGACGCGTGGGAGTGAAGCCCATGCGGCGCTCCGTGCTGCGGCGACGTTCAGCCTCGAGATCGACCACGTTTTATGTATGGGTGGAGGCGCCTCGACAGGCGCCCGACTCGATCGCCGGAAAAACGGATCGCGGCCGGCCTCCTCGTCCCGGCTCGCTCAGTGGATCGTGCCGCCGATCCGGCCCCAACGAATCCCCGTCAGCCACGGGAAGGGCTTCATCACGCCGGGATCGAACGAGTAGTAAATGAACAACGGCTGACCCCGGATGGCGTCAGCGTCCACGAACCCCCAGTAGCGCGAGTCCTCCGAATCGTCGCGATTGTCGCCGAGCACGAAGTAGCGACCGGGGGGGACGACGATCGGCCCCCAGTTGTCCCGGGTCGGCCGATAGGTCTCGGGGTCGACCCCGGGTGCCAGGTAATCGCGCTGCCACATCATGCTCGCGACCGCGATGTCGTTCGGGTCGCTGTGATGGACGAACGGCTCGATCTGCGGCTCGCCGTTCCGGTAGAGCACCTTGTCGCGCATGTAGAGCGTGTCGCCCGGCATGCCGACCAGGCGCTTGACGTAGTTCTTGTCCGGCTCGTGGGGTGGGAGGAAGACGATGATGTCGCCGAGCTCGGGCTCGTCGAATGCGGGCAGGCGGACTCCGGTGCCGGGGATCTGCGCGCCGTAGACCGCCTTGTTGACGAGCAGGAAGTCGCCGACCAGGAGCGTGTTCTCCATGCTCCCGGTGGGGATGCGGAACGCCTCCACGAGGAACGTCCGGATGATCAGGAAGAGGCCGAAGGCGATGAGAATGGACTTGACCCATTCCCAGACCCAGCGGCCGGTGGAGACCGTGGCCCGCGCCTGGGGCGCGGCCTGTTCCTGATCTGCCTGCGCGCGGTATTCGGTGGACCGGTGGGACTGCTGCTTCACGGTGTCTCCAACGAATTCGCGACCGGACGCCCATCAGCCGCGGCTTTCGGCAGGGTGCCCGGGTAGGGCTCCCGATGGGCCGCCACCAGGCGAGCCCCCACCCGCCCTGCCGCACGTCCCAGCGCCGCACGGAGCGTCGCAACGTCCCGCGCCCCGTGCCTCGTCTCGACGACGAAGACGAGCACCGCGGGGTCGTCTTCCGGCTCCGCGGCGTTCGCCTCGCCGCGGATTCGGTCCAACACCTGGCGCACGATGCGTTCCAACGCCGCAGGCTCCACGCGTCGCCCCGCGGCCCTGACCCGCTCTGCTACCCGGGCCACCAGGGCCCGTTCCAGGGCGGGTCGGGTCAGCATCGTGCTGTCATCGTTGGGCATCGTCTGCCGTGCGGATCCCCATCCTAGCCCCTGGCGCGTTTCCACGCCAGGGGCGCTGCGGCCGCGCAGGCGCGCCTACAATCCCTAATACGGGGTAGCGCTGTACGTGTCAATCTGCGCCCGCTGGAGTCGGCCCGAGTAATCCACGTAGGCCACCTTCGTCTCGGTATAGAAGTCGTAAACCTCCCAGCCGCCCTCACGGTGGCCGTTGCCGGTCTTCTTGACGCCCCCGAACGGCAGGTGCGCCTCCGCGCCGATCGTCGGCGCGTTGATGTAGGTGATCCCGTTGTCCAGCTCGGCGATGGCGCGGAATGCTGCACGGACATCAGTGGTGTAGACCGAGCTCGACAGCCCGTACTCGACCTCGTTGTTGATGCGGATGGCTTCCTCCAGCGTGTCGAACTGCATCACGCTGAGCACCGGGCCGAAGACCTCCTCGCACGCCAGCCGGCTGCCGGGTCGGACGCCGCGCAGAATGGTCGGCTCGAAGAAGTAGCCCTGCGCCAGCGTTCCCTCAGTGGCGCGCTTGCCGCCGGTGAGCACCTCGTCCCCCTCCGCGCGCGCGACCTCGATATAGCGCGTCACCTTATCGAGCGCCTGCTCATTGATCAGCGGGCCGACGTCGGTCTCGGGATCCAGGCCGTTGCCGAGCCGCAGCTCGCGGGTCCGTTCGACGAGCCGGTCGAGGAACGTATCGTGGATATCGCGATGCAGCAGCAGGCGGCTCGTGGCCGTACAACGCTGGCCGGTGGTTCCGAAGGCGCCCCACAGCACACCATCGAGGGCGAGGTCCAGGTCAGCGTCGGGCAGCACGATCTGCGCGTTCTTGCCGCCCATCTCCAGGCTCAACCGCTTGTGCATCCGGCCGCACACCTCGCCGATCCGTGCGCCCGTGGCTGTCGAGCCGGTGAAGGAGATGACCGGGATCTCGGGATGCTCGACGATGGCGGCCCCGACGTCTTCGCCGCGGCCGTGCACGAGCTGGATGACGTCCGGGGGCAGACCCGCCTCGAGGAGGATCTCCACCAACACGGTGGCCGTGTGCGGAACGTCCTCGGCCGGCTTGAAGATCACGGCGTTCCCGCACACGAGCGCCGGGAAGATCTTCCAGGTGGGGATCGCGAGGGGGAAGTTGAAGGGCGTGATGATGCCGCAGATGCCGATCGGCCGACGGTAGCTCATCGCCCACTTGTCCGGCAGCTCGCTGGGCACGGTGTGGCCGAACAGGCGCCGGCCCTCACTCGCCGCATAGTAGGCCGTGTCGATCCCCTCCTGCACGTCCCCACGCGTCTCCTCGAGGACCTTCCCCATCTCGCGCGTCATGATGCGCGCGATCTCGTCCTTGCGCTCCGCGAGGAGGTCGCCGGCGCGGCGGATCACATCCCCGCGCCGGGGCGCCGGCGTGCGCCGCCACCGCTCGAAGCCCGCGCGGGCGGAGCGCACCGCACGCTCCACATCCTCCGCCCCGGACAGCGGCCACAACCCGATCAGGTCCTTCCGGTCAGCCGGGTTGCGGTTCTCGAAGTACTCGCCCGTCGAGGGCTCGACCCATTCGCCTCCGATGAAGTTGCGGAACTTCTCGGCCATGATTCACCTCCACGCGGACGCCGCCGGTCCGCCTCGATCGCCAGAGCTCGAACGGTGGAAGAGCAAAGTGGCGACTCTGCGAGGCTGGGGCAAGGCCGCGGGTCGCCCGTGCCACACTCCCCGCCCCATGGCCGCCGGATCAGCGGATGCCGATGACGAAGAACGCACCGCTGCCCAACCCGAGCAGGGCCGAGTAGAATGCCCAGAGCCTGCGGAACGGGAGAGCCGGGTTCGCACGGCGCGCGAGCAGCGCGAGCACCGCTCCTCCGGCCAACGCGGCGCCGACCCACCCGACGCCGAGGATCAGGTAGACGAAGCCATCACTCATGCGCCCCCCGTGCGCTGACGCTGCCCGGCAGCTCCGGCGCGAGCGCCGCGGACGTGCGCGGCGCCGTTCGTCGCCCCGGTCCCTCGCGGGACGGTCCCCTGCCCGCGCGCCTCGCCGCACTCGGCGCGAGCTCGCACCGCCGTCCCGGCAACCGACTCGCCTCCGATCCCCTGCCGCCAGGCCGCTGCGCCTACCCCACGCGCCACTGCCGCTCCCCTCAGTTGGCCTCCCTGAGCAGCCGGAACTTCTCGATCTTCTTGTAGAGGTTCGAGCGCGGCATGTCGATGGCGCGCGCCGTCTCGCTCACGTTCCAGTCATGCTCGCGGAGCTTGGCCAGGATGTACGCCCGCTCGGCGCGCTCCTTGAACTCGGCGAAGCTCGGCGCATCGAGCAGGTCCGCAGGCAGACTCCCCGCCGACTGCGGACCGCCGACCAGCCGCTCCACATCCGCCGCGGTGACCTCCGGGCCGCGCGCGAGAATGAGGAGGCGCTCGACCGTGTTGCGGAGCTCCCGCACGTTCCCGGGCCAGTCCATCTGCGTGAGGAGCTCGATGGCCGCCGGCTCGAACGTCCGCGGCGGCAGGCGCTGCTGCTGCACCGCCCGCTCCACGAAGTGGCGCACGAGCATCGGGATGTCGTCACGCCGCTCGCGCAACGGCGGGACGTGGATCGGGACGACGTTGAGCCGGAAATAGAGATCGTCGCGGAAGCGGCCCTGCCGGATCTCCTCTTCGAGATCCTTGTTGGTCGCCGCGATGACGCGCACGTCCACGCGCAGCGGCTTCTCCCCGCCGACGCGCGTCACGACGCCCTCCTGCAACGCACGCAGCACCTTGGCCTGTGCGGCGAGGCTCATGTCTCCCACCTCGTCCAGGAACAGCGTGCCGCCGTCGGCCTGCTCGAACTTCCCCGCACGATCCGTGACCGCGCCGGTGAACGAGCCCTTGACGTGCCCGAAGAGCTCGCTCTCGATCAGCTCCGCGGGGATCGCCGCGCAGTTGACCTCGACGAACGGCTTCTCCGCGCGCGGCGACAGGCGGTGGAGCGCCCGTGCGACCAGCTCCTTGCCCGTCCCGTTCTCGCCCGTGATGAGCACCCGCGCGTCAGTCGGTCCGACCTTCTCGATGCGGTCCAGCACGGCGCGGATGGCAAAGCTGGATCCGACGATCTCGTAACGACTCTCGATCTGGTCGCGCAGGCGAGCGTTCTCCTGGGCCAGCCCGCGCTGCTGGAGGGCGTTGCGGATCGTGAGCAGGATGCGGTCGGTGTCCAGCGGCTTCTCGAGGAAGTCGTACGCGCCGCGGCGGGTGGCCTCCACCGCCGTCTCGATGGTCCCGTGGCCGCTGATCATGACGACGATCGCGGTGGGATCCTGCTCGCGGATGCGACCCAGGACCTCGAGGCCATCCATGCGCGCCATCTTCACGTCGAGGAAGACGATGTCCGGACGGAACTCCGGATACACGGTCAGCGCCTCGCCGCCGCTCGTGGCGGCGCGCACCTCGTGCCCCTCGTATTCGAGGAGCTGGCGCAACACCTTGCGGATGCCGTCTTCGTCGTCGACTACCAGGATGCGGGCCATCGTCGGTCTCACTCACTTGGGATCGCGGCCGCTGCCGTCCGCCACCAGGACCATCGAGTCCCCGACCACATAGGCGGCGCCGGCGCCGGCCGGCAACGGAGCGGCGATCGCGTTAGCGGGAAGGCCATCCTCTTCCCTGCGTCCCAGCCGGCGCAGGACCGGAGGGATCAGCCGCGCGGGGAGCGGCACGCGCGCCACGCTGAGGCCCTCGACCGCGATGGCGACCCTGCCGGGCGCCAGTGGGATGAGGTGCCCGGTCGCGGTCACATCGGCGGTGTCCGGCAAGAAGGCGGCGAGCTCCCCCAGCTCCGGCAGCTCGGGCAAGCGGTGCGTCGCCACGCGCACCTCGAGATGAACCCGGCCGTCCTCGAGGCGTACCCGCGGCGCTGCGATGTAGGGCGGCAGCACGGCCGCGAGCCGGTACTCGATGAGGCTCTGGAGCTCGGTCTCCGTCAGCGCGATCCGCGCCGGTCGTGCCTGCGGGCCCGCGAGCGACGCGAGCTTCGCCTCTGCGGTCTCCGCCAGCTCCGCCGTCGGCCTGAGCGGCGCGCCCTCGCGGGAGCCGCGCAGCGCGCGCCACCCGTCCGCCAGCGCGCCTCGGTAGTGCCAGACCGTCGCTCCGGCAGCGGCCAGCAGCGCCAGCAGGAACAACCGCCGCAGACAGCCCGCCAGCACGCGCGCCATGTCAGGAGCTCTTCCCGCGCGACATATCCAGACGCCCTTACCCCAGCGGCATCCCGCCGATCCGCTCGTAGCGGGCGCCAGCCGGGGAGAGCTCGCTCCGCATCAGGTCCACGGAGCGCACGGGCAGCACGCCGCGGTAGCGGATGCCCGCCGCCAGGTCACCGAAACGGGCCATCTCCCGGGACCGGGCGTGCCCGTGCACGCGCCCGATGGTCACGTGCGGCTGGAACGCGCGTTCCTCCGGCGCGAAGCCGAGCGGCGCGAGCGCCTCCTCGAGCGCGGCGTGCAAGCGGCGCAGCGGAGGCACGTCGCTCGCGCCGACCCACAGCACGCGCGGCCGGTGCGGCCCCGGAAACGCGCCCACCCCGGCGATCGGCACGTCGAACGCCTTGAACCCGTGCACCGCGCGCGCAGCGGCCTCCATGATGCGCTGCACGAGGTCCGCCTGGACCGAGCCGAGGAATCTCAGCGTGAGATGGAGGTTTGCCGGCGGCACCCAGCGCACGGGCAGACCCGCTGCGCGGAGCGGCGCCGTCTCGGCGAAAAGCCGCTCCCTCTCCTCGGCCGGCAGGTTGATCGCAAGGAAGAGTCTCACTCGAGCTCCAGCGCCACGTAGCGGAATCCGAGCGAGCGGATCGCCGGCGCGAGCTCGGCCAGCCGCGCCAGTGCCGAGGGCGGCGCCGCGATGGCAGCCACCTCGCGCTCGTGTCCGGCCGTCCGCACGCGCACACCCGCCAGCCCGTGCTCGGCGAGCAGCCGCTCGGCGGCCGCCACGCGTGCATCCGCCGCCGCACGGGCCTCGTCGGCGTCGCGCTCGCCTTCCCTTCCGTACCCGCCACTCATACGGATGACCCCCTTCCCTGCCGTCCCGTCACGCCCACGAGCCAAGCGGTCGCGGGCGAGGGCGTCAGTCACGGGCTGTCGAGGGCACGCTTCTACGCGATGATGTTCAAGCTAGGACCACGTGCGTGGCCGAACAAGCGGCGCCCGCCGGCTCAGCCGGCGCGGAGCACGGGCAGTCCGTCGTTCAGCGAGCCGCGGCGATACCCCTGGACATCGAGGAGAACCCGCGCGAACCCCGCGGAGCGGAGCGCAGCGGCGAGCTCGGCGGCGCGGGCGGCGGCGGAAGGCAGCTCCGCGGGCGCGACCTCGAGTCGCGCGGCGTCACCATGATGGCGCACGCGGAACTCGCGGAAGCCGAGGGCGCGAACCGCCTCTTCGGCCCGCTCGACCTGCCGCAGGCGCGCGGGCGTGACGGCCAGGCCGTACGGCAGCCGGCTCGCGAGGCACGGCGCAGACGGCTGGTCCCAGGTGGGGAGCCCCATGCGGGCGGAGAGCGCGCGGATCTCGGCCTTCGTGAGGCCCACCTCCAGCAAGGGCGAGCGCACGCCGTGCTCGCGCGCGGCGAGCATCCCGGGCCGCCAATCGGCCGCGTCGTCCGCGTTGGATCCATCCAGCACGGCGGCGAGTCCACGCTCCGCGGCGATGGCCGTGAGCCGGCTCCACAGCTCCGTCTTGCAGAAGTAGCACCGGTTGGACGGGTTGGCCGCGTAGCGGGGATCGGAGAGCTCGTCGGTGTCGATCTCGAGGTGCGGGATCCCGAACCGACGAACGCACTCGAGCGCCATCTGCCGCTGCACCTCGGGGTACGCGGCGCTGCGACCCGTCACGGCGAGCACGCGCTCCGGCCCGAGCGCCTCCACGGCGACGCACGCGAGGAAGACCGAGTCCACGCCGCCGGAGTAGCCGACGCACACGGATCCCAGCTCGCGCAGCAACTCTACGAGGCGTGAGCGCTTCAGTTCGAGCGTGCCGGGGTCCACCGAGATCAACCGCGCCTCCCTGCCAGGGGTGTGCTCCGAAGCTAGGAACACCGAGCCGCGCGAACAAGCGGGGCGGGCGCTCGGCGTCTCCCACGCGCCCTGCGAGTGATGCGGGCTGCGGCCAGCCCGGCTGGCCACGCGCGAGCGGCGAGCTCAGTCGAACAGGCCTGCTTGCGGGTCCGTGGATGCGGGGTAGACGAGGGTCCCGTCCGCGCGCACGCGCGCGTGCGGATCCAGCACGTGTGCCTCGACGCGCCCGGGGCCGAGGATGTGCAGCACCCGTACGCCGTGCGCCACCAGCGCGTCCGAGATGAGCCGGCGATGGCAGCGCCACGGCACCGCCTCGGCACACATGATGGCCACCGTCTCGCGGGCCGCGAGACCCTCCAGCTCGGCCAACGCCTCAGCGAACTCCCGCGTCTGCATGTGGTCCGCGTAGCCGCGGAAGCCGCGGTCGCGCCACGCCGTGTTCGGCGAGTCCGGCCGGACCGGCCGGCGCCCGCCGAGGCCAGGCGAGTGCGTGTAGCCGATCCCGCGGGCCGCCAGGGCGCCGGCGAGCGCGTCCCGCCCGAACTGCGGATGGCGGCGCGAGCCCGGAAAGCGCCGCACGTCCACCAGCATCGTGATGCCCTGACCCTGGAGGAGCGCGATGAGGTCCTCGACCGGCCGGGTCGAGTGGCCGACGGTGAACACGGTCATCGTCGGCGCGGCGCCGGCCTCCCGGACAGCGCCGGCCTCGCGCTCAGCCATCCGGGATCCGGCAACCCTCGGTCCGCCGGCTGTCGGCCACACTCATGATCTTCCAACCCTCTGCGGTCCGGGCGAGCTGGAACGCGTCGTAGCCGCAGTGGCTGAACCGCGAACCGACGTGGAACGTGTAGTAGGTCCAGACGGTGGCCAGGTTGCCGTCGATCCGGACCTCGGGGTCGTAGAACCGCTCGATCCACTCGTCGCCCTGCGCCGAAACGACCGCCTGGATGAAGCGCTCCGCGGGAACCGATCGCGCGAAGGGCACGCCATCCCGCACGCCGCTGCTGACGAGATGGGCCGTGGTGTCGAACACCGCGCGCAGCTCGGCCTCGTCGCGGGCGCGCATCGCCGCGAAGAGGCGCTCGACGACGCGCAGCACCTCGCGCTCATCGTCCGAAGCCGACTGCGCCCGCGCGCCGGGCGCGAGCACGGCCACCATCGCCAGACAACACATCGCCGCTCGGACGGTCACGCCGGTCCCTCCCTTTGCCCCTGAGTCGCGCCCGCCGCCGCGCCATCGGGCGGCGAGGCGGCCCCGCGGGCGGAGCAGGCCCGCGGGGCGAGACGGTTGCGCCGCACTGCACACGCGGCGATCCGCGAATTCAGGCCCCGAGCCCGGTTCGCCTCGCCGTGCCGGGCGCATCGTCTGCATCCCCCGGCTCCGTACCCGGTGGAGCGCCGGCATCGCCGGGGCTGCCGATCGCCATCGGCCCGGGCTCGATCGAGCGGGCCGGCTCGCCGCGCCACGGCCGCAAGAGCGAAGCGCCGACCGAAGCCCCGATCACCGCGGCCACGACGCCGAGCGAGAGGCCGACGGGGATGGGGTAGACGTCGCTCGCCAGCATCTTGGCGCCCACGAAGACCAGCACCACGCTCAGGCCGAGCTTCAGGTAACGGAATCTGTGGATGATCCCGGCCAGGAGGAAGTAGAGCGCCCGCAGCCCCAGGATCGCGAAGATGTTGGACGTGAAAACGATGAACGGGTCCTGCGTGATCGCGAAGATCGCCGGGATCGAGTCCACGGCGAACACCAGGTCGGTCGTCTCCACCAGTACGAGCACGACGAGCAGGGGCGTCGCCACCAGGCGCGCACGGCTCGCGTCGCGCTCGCGCAGGAAGAAGTGCTGGCCATGGTACGTGTCCGTGACCGGCAGGAAGCGCCGGATCAGCCGCAGGACCGGGTTCGCCTCCGGATGGATCTCGTGCTCGTCATGGATGGCCATGCGCATGCCGGTCACGACCAGGAACGCGCCGAACACGTAGATCACCCAGTGGAACTCGCGGATCAACACCGCGCCTGCCGCGATCATCGCGCCGCGCATGACCAGCGCGCCCAGGATGCCCCAGAACAATACGCGATGCTGGTACCGGGCCGGCACCCGGAAATACGAGAAGATGAGGACGAAGACGAAGATGTTGTCGACGCTGAGCGCCTTCTCGATGAGATAGCCGGTGAGGAACTCGAGGCCGGCCTCCCGTCCGAAGTGCCGGTAGACCACCGCGTAGGCGAAGATGAGCGCCAGGCCGATCCAGGCGGCGCTCCAGGTCGCCGCCTCGCGGAG
>DATCLK010000075.1:0-6074 GCA_036563975.1 Longimicrobiales bacterium
TGCCGACCAACGGCGCCGCCGCTCTGCCGCCGGACGCGAACCCATCGCCGAAGGAACGCCTCGCGGAGGGTGCATGAAGGGTCCCAAGCCGCTGGTCGAGATCGTCGCCACGGGTCGCTATCTCCCCGAGCGGGTGGTGACGAACGCCGAGCTCGAGCGGATGGTCGACACGTCGGACGAGTGGATCCGGGAGCGGACCGGGATCCGGGAGCGGCGCATCGCGCCGCCCGAGATGGGCTGCGCGGAGATGGGCGCCGAGGCCGCGCGCATCGCCATGTGCCGGGCGCAAGTCCAGCCCGGCGAGATCGACCTCATCGTGGTGGCGACGGCCACGCCGGATCGGCTGCTGCCGGCCACCGCGTGCGATCTGCAGGCCCTCCTGGGGGCGACCAACGCCGCGGCGTTCGACATCTCCGCTGCCTGCTCCGGCTTCATCTACGCCCTCGCCGTCGCCGAGGGCTACCTCGCCGCCGGCCGCGGAGAAATCGCGCTCATCGTCTCCACCGAGAAGATGAGCGGCATCACCGACTGGACCGACCGCTCGACCTGCGTGCTGTTCGGCGATGGCGCCGGCGCAGCGGTCGTGCGCCGCTCGACCAACGGCCGCGGCGTCATCTCCCAATTCATCCGCTCGGACGGGAGCCTTGCCGAGCTCCTCTGGCGGCCGGCCGGCGGCGTGAAGATGCCGCTGGACCAGGCCCTGCTTGAGGAGCGGATGCACCTGGTCAAGATGGCTGGCCGGGAGGTCTTCAAGGCGGCCGTGCGCTCGATGGCGGAAGCCGCCGATCAGGCCCTCCTGCGAGCCGGCATGACTGGAGCGGACATCGACCTGTTCGTCCCGCACCAGGCCAACATCCGGATCATCGAGGCGACCGCCCGGTACGCGGGAATCCCCATGGAAAAGGTCTTCGTCAACGTGGACCGGTACGGCAATATGAGCTCGGCCACTGTGCCGATCGCCCTCGACGAGGCGCAGGAGCAGGGGCGGCTCAAGCCGGGGGACAACGTGCTGCTCGTCGCGTTCGGCGCGGGCTTCACCTGGGGCTCGGCGGTCCTGCGTTGGTAGCGCTCCTGTTCCCGGGCCAGGGTGCCCAGTACGTCGGCATGGGCCGCGACCTCGCGGACCGCTATCCTGCGGTGCGCGACCTCTGGCGCGAGGCGGATGAAGCGCTCGGCGTCGAGCTGTCGCGTATCGCCTGGGAGGGCCCCGAGCAGGAGCTGACCGCGACGCACAACGCGCAGCCGGCCATCCTGGTTCACTCCATCGCCGTGTTCCGGCTGGTGGCAGGTGCCTTCGAGGACGTGCGCTTCGCCGCCGGCCACTCGCTCGGCGAGTTCAGCGCCTACGTGGCGGCCGGGAGCCTGGATTTCGCGGACGCCGTGCGGCTGGTGCGCCGCCGCGGCGAGCTCATGCATCGTAGCGGCGAGGAGCGGCCGGGCACCATGGCCGCCATACTTGGCCTGGACGACGAGGCGGTCGAGCGTGTTTGCCGCGAGGCCTCGGCGCCGGGGGCGGAATGTGTTGCGGCCAATTACAACGCCCCCGGCCAGGTGGTCGTGAGCGGGGATGTCGCGGCCGTGGAGCGCGCGATCGCGCTGGCGCGCGAGGCCGGCGCGCGCCGGGCGCTGCGGCTCAACGTCTCGGGCGCGTTCCACTCGCCGTTGATGGCGACCGCAGAAGCGGGCCTCGCCGCAGAGCTGGAGTCTGCACGGTTCGCCGCGCCCCGGTTCCCGGTGGTGTCCAACGTCACCGCCGAGCCGGTCACGGACGCGGCTTCCGCGCGGGCGCTGCTGCTGCGGCAGTTGACGGCGCCGGTGCGCTGGGTGGCCTGCATGCGCACGATCCTGTCCGCAGGCGTCCAGGACTTCGTGGAGCTCGGCCCCGGCTCCGTGCTGAGCGGCCTGCTCAAGCGGATCGATGCCGGTGCCCGGACGCAGACGCTTGGAACCGCCGCCGAGGTGGAGAGGTTCATCGACGCGTGATGGAACCGGGACGCGAAGCAGCACGGGAGCTGGCCGGGCAGACGGCCCTGGTGACGGGGGCGACGCGGGGGATCGGCCGGGCGATCGCCGAGGAGCTCGCGCGCGCGGGCGCGCGTGTAGCCGTCGTCGGCCGGAGCGCGGATCGGGCCGCGGGGGTCGCGGCGGAGCTGCCCGGGGAAGGGCACCGGGGCTACGCCTGTGACGTGAGCGATGGCGCGGCCGTCGACGCGCTCGTGAAGCAGGTGGAGGAGGAGCTCGGGCCGATCGAGATCCTGGTCAACAACGCCGGCATCACGGAAGACAACCTCCTGGTGCGGCTCAGTGACGAGGATTGGGACCGCGTCCTGGGAACGAACCTGAAGGGTGCATTCTATACGATGCGGGCGGCGGCGCGCGGGATGATGCGTCGCCGGAGCGGCCGGATCATCAACATCACGAGCGTGGTGGGGCTGGTCGGCAACAAGGGACAGGCGAATTATGCAGCCTCGAAGGCCGGCCTCATCGGGCTCACCAAGTCCGCGGCGAAGGAGCTGGCCTCCCGCGGCGTCTTGTGCAACGCGGTCGCGCCGGGGTACATCGAAACGGAAATGACGGCCGTGCTGGCGCCGCAGGTGCGTGAGCAACTGGCCGCGCAGATCCCGCTGGGACGCCTGGGAACCGCGGCGGACGTCGCCGGCGTGGTCCGGTTCCTGGCTGGCCCTGGCGCGAGTTACATTACCGGCCAGGTCATCGTGGTCGATGGTGGCATGGTCATGTGAGACCCCAACGGCGAGGGTGCATCATGGCAGACAGCATTGAGGCGAAAGTCAAAGAGATCATCATCAACGAGCTCGGCGTCGAACCGGAAAAGGTGACGCCGGAGGCGTCGTTCGTCGAAGATCTCGGAGCCGATTCGCTCGATACCGTCGAGCTGGTGATGGCGTTCGAGGAGGAATTCGGCCTGGAGATCCCGGACGAAGAGGCAGAGCAGCTCCAGACGGTCGGCGACGCGATCCGTTACCTGAAGGAGCACAAGGGCGCCGAGTGAGGCCGGGCCGGCACGGCCAACCCGGTCGCGGAGTTGAAGCATGGAGACGCGCAACCGATCGGGACACCGGGTCGTGGTCACGGGCGTGGGGCTCGTCACGCCGGTGGGCAACGATGCGCGGAGCACCTGGGCCGCGCTCCTGGAGGGCAAGAGCGGAGCCGGCCCGATCACACAGTTCGAGGCCACCGAGGACTTCGACGTCCGCTTCGCGTGCGAGGTGAAGGGGTTCGACCCCGAGCAGTACCTCGACCGCAAGGAGGTGCGCCGGACGGACCGCTTCGCGCAGTTCGCCATCGCGGCGGCGCAGCAGGCAGTCGACGACGCCGGCCTGACGGAGCGCCTGCCCCAGATGAACCGGGACCGGATCGGTGTCATCATCGGCAGCGGCATCGGGGGCATCCGGACGTTCGAGGAACAAGCACGTGTGATGCTCGAGCGCGGACCCCAGCGGATCAGTCCGTTTTTCGTGCCGATGTTCATCGCGGACATCGCGGCCGGGCTCATCTCGATGCGCTTCGGCCTGCGCGGGCCGAACTACGCGACGGTTTCCGCCTGCGCCTCCAGCGCACACGCGGTCGCCGCCGCCTTCCGTAGCGTGCAACGCGGCGAGGCGGATCTGGTGATCGCGGGCGGCGCAGAGGCCACCGTGACGCCGCTGACGATGGCGGGCTTCGCGGCGATGAAGGCCCTCTCGACGCGGAACGACTGCCCGGAAAAGGCGAGCCGGCCGTTCGATGCTGAGCGGGACGGATTCGTCCTCGGCGAAGGGGCGGGGGCGCTGATCGTGGAGTCACTCGAGAGCGCTCTGGACCGCGGGGCGCAGATCCTGGGCGAGATCGTCGGCGTCGGGCAGACGGCGGATGCCTACCACCTCACGGCGCCGGCGCCGGAGGGGGCGGGCGCACAGCTCGCCATGCGGCTGGCGCTGGAGGATGCGGGCTGCGCGCCGGAAGACGTCGGCTACATCAACGCGCACGGGACCTCGACGCCGGCCAACGACCTGAACGAGACGCTCGCCGTCAAGGCGGTCTTCGGCGAACACGCCTACCGTCTGGTCATGGGCTCGACGAAGTCCATGACCGGCCATTTGCTGGGGGCGGCGGGAGCGGTGGAGGCGATCATCACGCTCCAGGTGTGCGCCACCGGCCAGATCCCGCCGACCATCAACTTCTCGACGCCGGATCCGGACTGCGACCTGAATTACGCGCACAACCAGAGACTGGAGCGCACGGTGGACGTCGCGCTCAGCAACTCGTTCGGCTTCGGCGGCCACAATGTCTGCCTGGCCCTCCGCCGCTGGCGAGGGGAGTAGGGCTGGAAGAGCCCAGCCATGCGGCGCCCGGCGGGGGTCGCTTGCCCGACCCCGCCGGGCGCCCTATTCTTTGGTTCCGCACGTCGTGTAGGCTACGCACTCCTGGACTCGGAACGCTCATGTCGCTGACGCTATCGGAGGATCTCGCAGTCCGGCCGGCGGATCCTCGACTGATTCCTATCGCGGAGCGCGTCCTCGCGGGCGAGCGCCTGGATCGGGAGGACGGGATCGCCCTCTTCGAGTCGCGCGACCTGCTGGCTATCGGCGCCATGGCCGACCTGGTCAACCGTCGCAAGAACGGCGACCGGGTCTTCTTCGTCGCCAACCAGCACATCAACCCGACGAACATCTGCGTCCTGCGGGCCACCTGCGTGTTCTGCTCGTTCGCGCGCCGGCCGAAGGAGGCCGGGGCGTACACAATGACGCTCGATGAGGTGTTCGCCGAAGCCGACCAGGTCCGCGAGACCCCGATTCGCGAGTTCCACATCGTCGGCGGCCTTCACCCCAAGCTGCGGCTCTCGTACTACGAGGAGATGATCCGCGGCCTGAAGGAGC
Source organism: Longimicrobiales bacterium (assembly GCA_036563975.1). GTDB lineage: Bacteria > Gemmatimonadota > Gemmatimonadetes > Longimicrobiales > RSA9 > RSA9. The sequence continues at coordinate 4,878 of DATCLK010000075.1, forward strand.
GGCACCCGGGCGTGGAGATCAAGGCGCTCACGGCCGTCGAGATCGCGCATCTCGCGCGGATCGAGAAGCTCTCGGTCGAGGAGGTCCTCCTGCGCCTCAAGGCGGCTGGGCTCGATTCGCTCCCGGGCGGCGGTGCGGAGGTCTTCGGCGCCGGTGTGCGCCGGACGATCGCAGCCAGGAAGCTCGCGGCGGAGGAGTGGCTGAGCGTGCACCGGACCGCGCACCGGCTGGGGATCCCGAGCAACTGCACGATGCTGTACGGGCACGTGGAGACCTACGCGGATCGTGTCGACCACCTGCTCATGTTGCGGGAGCTCCAGGACGAGACCGGCGGGTTCCTCACCTACATTCCGCTGGCCTACCATCCGGACAACAACGAGCTCGGCAAGCAGCTCGGCCGGCAGGGAACGGCGACCACCGGGTTCGACGACCTCAAGAACCTGGCCATCGGCCGGCTCTTCCTCGACAACATCCCGCATATCAAGACGCACTGGATCATGAACACGCCGAAGGTCAGCCAGATCGCGCTGCACTTCGGCGTCGACGACCTCGAGGGGACCGTCGTCCGGGAAAGGGTCTACCACGAGGCAGGCGCCACGACGCCACAAGGCCTTACGTTCCCCGAGATCATCCGCCTGATCAAGGATGCCGGCAAGCGTCCCGTCGAGCGAGACGCGCTGTACCGGGAGGTGCGCGAATGGTGAACGGGCGAGACAACGGAGCGGCCGCGGACGCCACCGCCCCGCGCAGGTCGAACCTTCCGATCCTGACCACGGTGGCGCCCCGTCGCCGCCCGCCCACCTCGGCGGGCGCGATGGGCGCGCGTGTCCGCACGCCGCGCCCGGTCTACGAGCCGGCGCCGGTCGCGGGCAGGCCGTACGCCGATCAGATCGCGCACTGGCTCGAGGTGCTCGAGACGACCCCGCTCCTCGAGCTGGGAGCGCGCGCGGACGCCGTGCGGCGCGAGCGCCATCCCGGAGGCATCGTCACCTACATCGTGGATCGGAACATCAACTACACGAACCTGTGCGTCACGGACTGCCGCTTCTGTGCCTTCTATCGTAGGCCGAAGGACGACGAGGCGTACGTCCTCAGCTACGAGGAGATCGGCCGCAAGATCGACGAGGCCAAGGAGCTCGGGGCGGTGCAGATCCTGATCCAGGGCGGCCACAACCCGTACCTCCCGCTGGATTGGTA
>DATCLK010000076.1:0-4456 GCA_036563975.1 Longimicrobiales bacterium
TCGTACGCGCCGCCGGGCCGGCGGAGCGCCGGCGTGATGCCGATGTCGCGCGTGCCGCCCTGGTACATCACCGGCGCGGCGAGGCCGCCGAGCGTGCCGCTCGCCAGGAACGGCTCCGTGTAGGGCGATAGCGCCAGCACGGCGCGCACGCCGGGCAGTTTCCAGGACGGCCACGCGCCCGCAAGCCCGAGAACGGTGTACCCGCCGAGCGAGTGGCCGACGAGCACCGGCCGCGCCAGGTCGAGCTGCTGCGCGAGCTCGGCGCTATCCGCGAGAGCCGCGAGGATCGCGCGGACATCTTCCGCGCGGTCGGCGTAGGTCGCGTCCGTCCACCGCTCCGGGTTCCGGAACGGCTCCTCCGGTCGCGCACGTGCTCCGCGAAGCCCGCGGCCCCGCTGGCACCTCGCGTCCCGGTGGTTCGGCGCCAGCACCCAGTAGCCGTGGCGCGCGAGCGCCTCCGTGAGGAACCTGGACTGAGTGGCGCAGCCGCCGAAGCCGTGCGAGAAGATCACCACCGGCCGGGGCGAGGATGCGGGTCCGGCGGACCAGACGACGACTTCGCGGCCGGCGATCCTGGTGTGCCGCTCCTCGACGTCGCTACCGGCAGGCCTGGACGCGCATGCGGCCGCCAGCAGGAGCAGGGCCGCGAGTAGATTCGCTTTGTTGGGCATACGCCTCATCGCTCACGCCGCCCTGGGCGGGAACTCCTTCCCGAGCTCCGCCGCCGTCCGCAACGCGAGGGCGCAGAAGGTCAGGGTGCCGTCGGTGCAGCCGGCGGTCACACACGCCGGTGCACCGGCGATGAAGAGGTTCTCGTGGTCGTGCGTGCGACCCCACGGGTCGCACACGCTGCGCGCGGGGTCCACTCCCATGCGGCAGCCGCCGCACGGGTGATCCCGGAACTCGTCCACGCGCGTCATCAGCACGCGCCCTTCGCCCGCACGCGCCATTCGCTCGAACAGCGTGCGGATGCTCTGCTCCGTGTGGGCGCGCAGCGCGCGCGACGCCGGCGCGTCCCGGAGGTGGAGGCGTGGCAACGGATCGCCCCACGGCGTCGCACGCGCGGTGTCCAGCGAGAGCCGGCTCTCCGGCGCCGGCAATACATCGTAGTACGCACGCACGTGCGCGACGCCGGTCGCGGTCCGGCGCCGCCAGTCGGCGAGCACCTCGTCGCCGAGCAGCACCTTGCCATCCTCGCCGCGCAGCCGCGGCTCGCGGCCGAACGTGCTCTCCCACACGCGCAGATCATGCCGCATGTAACGCTCGAGCTCGCCCGGGCGCATGAACTTCGTGCTGAACAGCCCATGCTGCATGTTCATGCCCGGGTAGAGCCGGAGCGGCAGCTCGATGAACGCGTGCACGCTGCGGTGCCCTGCAATGTAGCGGCCGACCAGCCCCGAACCGTTGGCCAGCCCGGCGGGGAAGCGCGGCTCCGCAGAGAGCAGCAGCAGGTGAGGCGTCCACAGATACCCGCCCGCCAGCACGAACGCGCGCGCGTGGAACTCGATGGGCTCGTCCGGCCGGTCCCGGCTCACCGCAATCGCATGGCTCACCCGCTGAGAGTTCGGCTCGAGCACCAGGCGGCGAACCATCGTGCGCGGGATCAGCTCCACGCGCCCCGCCTCGACCAGCGCGCGCCACGTGAAGTCCGGCGAGTACTTCGCGCCGATCGGGCAGATCGGCGCGCACGTGTCGTTGCGGCAACAGGCCGGCCGACCCCGGTAGGGCTGCGATGCCTTCGCCGAGGGCTGGCTCCACAACGGGATCCCCGCGCGCTCGCCCCAGCGCCGGAGCTGCTCGAGGTTGTGCGTCAGCGGCAGCGGCGGCAGGGGGTAGGGCTTCGAGCGCGGATCCAGCTCCGGGGGCCCCTGCACGCCTGCCACGCCGATGCGCTCCTCCGCCTCCTGGTAGAACGGATCGAGGTCCTCGTAGGTGATCGGCCAGTCCTCGCCCACCCCGTAGAGCGAGTGCAGCCGGAAATCCTCCGGGCTGAAGCGCGGCGTCACGCCGCCCCACTGCATCGCCTGGCCGCCCACCTGCATGGTGCGACTCTGCATGCCGTCTACGGCCAGCCCATCCACGTGGTCGTTCGGCCAGGGGTTCTCGCCGTAGGCGACGTAGCGCGCTCGTCGCGCCGGGCGCTCCTCCAGCGGCGCGGCATGGTCTCCCGCTTCGACCACGACGATGCGCGCCTCACGCTCGTCGGCGAGCTTCTCCGCGACCATCGCGGCAGCGATGCCGGAGCCGATGATGAGGACGTCGCTCTCGATCACCATGTCACTTCACCGCCAGCGGCACGGGCGGCCTCACTGCAAGGGCAGGGAACCACGACACGCACCGCGCCCGACGCCGCGGAGCCGACGCTCAACCGTCGCGTGCCAGCTCAGGCGGCCGCGAGCCCGACGCAGACAGCGGCCGGCAGCCCAGCCGGCCGATGTGCGCGCGGTAGCACAGGTCGGTCGCCTCCGGCGAGTCGTAGAAGAACGCGAGCAGCCCCACGGCCACGTGCCGCGCCTCGGCGGGCGGCGGCAACGCGTCCACCTGCTCGCGCTCGAGCTGTCCCCGCACCATCTCCTGCCGCACCCCCGCCTCCAGCTCTGCGAACCCCCGCCCGTATCGCTGCCGCGCCTCGAGCTCCAGCGCGCGGAGCTGCGCGCCCCACCCGGGCACCGGGTCCGGCCCGCTGTAGCGCAACTCCGCGGCGCCGTAACCGTGATCCAGCTCCGCGACGGGGCGATACCCCGCCGCCCAGGCACGGAACGCGTGCACCACATCGTTCACGCCGGTCGCGCCCAGCTCGGAAGGCAGGACGACCTCAGCGAGCGCGCGCAGGAGCGCCGGGTCCAGCGGGTCCTGTGCAGGCGCTCTGCCCGCCCACGCGGCGCCGGGCAGCGCTGCCGCGGGCACGGCCGGCGCGAGCGTCTTGAGAAAGAGCCGGCGCGTCAGACCAGCCATCGTGGCGTGCCTCGTGACGGAGATCGGCAGAGAGGGATGTGAATGGTAGGAACACGAGCCCGTCCGGCGCAACCGTCTCGCAGACCACACTTCGTCGCCACCCCGGTTCCGGCACGCGGAACAGCTCGAGTGCGAGCAGGCGCAACGGCCTCGCAGATCACCGTGCGTTGACACCTGCCGACCTCTCGCTCACGCGAGGCGAGGCGGGGCGGCGCAACGGTGTCGTAGCCCACGCCCCGTTGACACGTCACGGGCGGACATGGCGGTGCGAACGCCGCGGCAGGCGCCACGGTCTCGTAGCCCACACTTCGTTGACACGCGCGCACCCGCCGGCGGCGAGCGCCCGCCGCCTCGGCGCAGCGGCTTTGTAGATCACATCGCGTTGACACGCGCGGAGACAGGAGAACGGGCACGCGCGGCACGCCCCACCATCAGCGCCGCACGGCGATGATCTCGAGCACCGCCGGCGTGACCATGAGCGTGTGCGGATCCGCCGCGCGGGCCGCGAACGCCTCCGTGATGGCGCGCCCGCGTTCCGGTGCAAGCCGGCCGAGCGCGACCAGGCGCCGCACGCCGCTCTCGACGAACGAGCCGGGCCAATGCCACACGAAGTTCGATGGCGAGACGACGTCGATGATCGGCTTCAACGCGCGCAGCTCGAAGCCGAGCTCCACCAGCCAGCGCGGCAATGCGAGCCCGATGTCCGGCTCGCCGCCGCTCTCGCGCCAGCTCTCGGTCACCGCGCGTACCAGCTCCTCCAGCTCCGGCAGGCGCGGTGTGAGGCGCCACGTCTCGTAGTGGAAGTACTCGTGCATCACGAGCGTGCCGCCCGGCTTGAGCGCGCGTGCGACCCGCTCCAGCAGGTCGCGCGGGCGCGTGACGAACGCGAAGACCCAGCGGGACCAGGCGCCATCGGCGCCCGTCACCGGCAGGGCGGCCTCGTCCAGGTCGAGCTCGTGCGTCTCGATGTTCTCGAGCCCGCGCGCCGCCCGCGCCTGCTCCAGCACGTTGAGGAAGCGACGCGAACGGTCCACCGCGACCACGCGGCCCGCCGGTCCCACGATTTCCGCCAGGTCGAGCGTCGCGTAGCCCGGCCCGCACCCCACATCCAGCAACGTCTGGCCGACCGTGAAGCCTGCACGCCGCCATGCATCGAGCGCGCGCGGCCGCCATACCCGGTGCTGGAGCCCCAGACGCGCGATCTCCTCGTCGTGCGTGCCCAGCAGGTACTCTCGTTCGTCTCGCTCCTCGGACATGCCGCCTCGCGGGGTTCTCGGACGCGCCGGCCGCGGCCAGGCGTCTGCCGGGCCGCGGCCCTCGCTCCCGGCCGGAACGCGAGCCCCCGCGCGAGCGCTGCTCGCGCGGGGGCTCACCTCCCCGGCAGCCGGCTCGCTTACGTCCAGGTGATCTCCTGCTCGATGGTGTGGCCGCAAACCTCGCCCTGCAAGGTCCGCTTCTTCCCCACCAGATCCGTCACCCTGCTCAGGTCGATGACGCAGCG
>DATCLK010000077.1:0-8750 GCA_036563975.1 Longimicrobiales bacterium
GGGAGCGGCGGACGATCTCCGCAGCGCTGAGGTCCGAGTGGGCCTTGAGCGCGCGAGCCGCGGCGAGGGCGAAGCCGCCGCCGCTGCCGATGGCGACGATCTCGTCATCGGGCTCGATGACGTTGCCATCGCCGCTGATCAAGAACAGGTGCGAGCGGTCGGCGACGGCGAGGAGCGCCTCGAGGCGCCGCAGGTAGCGATCGGTACGCCAGTCCTTGGCGAGCTCCACGCAGGCGCGCGCGAGGTTGCCAGGGTGGCGCTCGAGCTTCTCCTCGAACTTGTCGAACAGGGTGAGGCCGTCCGCGACGGAGCCGGCGAAGCCCGCGAGGATGCGGCCGTCCTTGAGCTTACGGACTTTCTGGGCGCCGCTCTTGACGACGGTGTCGCCCATGGTGACCTGGCCGTCGCCGCCGAGCGCGACCTTGTCGCGGTGGCGGACGGCCAGGATGGTCGTGCCGTGAAACCGGTTCATCCCCCCTCCTTTCCGGCGGGTCTGTACCCCCGAACGGCCCTGCAGAGCCCTGCTCCCCGGCGCTGGTTTCGCGGCGCGGGCCGGGGCGCCGCGGCGTGGGCTCTGCCACGATCCCGGCGGGATGCGGGCTACGCGGCAGCCTCCCGACGGCCTCCGCCGGCGACGGTGACGCCGCGCCGCGATCTCGGCGGGACGTGGATTCCGCAGCAGTCGGCTAGGCGCGGGGGTGCGCCCGGTCGTACACGCGTTTCAGCCGCTCCCTCGTCGTGTGCGTGTAGATGCGGGTCGTCGAGAGGGAGGCGTGGCCGAGCAGCTCCTTGACGGCGAGCAGGTCGGCGCCGGCATCGAGGAGGTGGGTGGCGAAGGAATGGCGCAGCGAGTGGGTCGACAGGTCGGCGTCGCCGCACGCCTGGTCGAGGAATCGCTGCACGATGCGCTGGATCGCGCGCCGGGAGAGGCGGCGTCCGTTCAGGGAGAGGAAGACGGCGTGGCGGTCGCCGCCGGTGCGCGCCACGACCTCGGCGCGCCGCAACTCGTAGCGGCGCAGCGCGGTCACGGCGGCGCGCCCGAGCGGCACGATGCGTTCCTTGCGCCCCTTGCCACGTACCCGGACCTGGTCCGCCACGAGGTCGAGGTCCGCCATGTCGAGCAGGTGGAGCTCGGAGAGCCGCATGCCGGTGGAGTAGAACGTCTCGAGGATGGCGAGGTCGCGGGTGGCCTGGAAGGAGCCCTCCGCGGCGCGGCTCTCGGCGAGCTGGAAGAGGCGGTCGATCTCGCTGCGGCCGAGCCAGGCGGGGAGGTGCCGCTCGATCTTGGGGGAACGGACGGCGCGGGCGGGGTTGGCCTCGACCAGCTCTTCGCGGTGGAGGAAACGGTAGAACGAGCGGATGGCGGAGAGCTTCCGGGCGACGGTCCGCCGGGCGCGGCCCTGCGCGCCGAGCTGAGCGAGGAACGCGCGCAACGCGAGGCGGTCCACCCCGCCCCAGGTCCACGCCCCGCCGTCGTAGTACCGGTCCAGGAAGCGCGCGAGCTCCGCGAGGTCTCGGCGATAAGCGTCGACGGTGTGGGGGCTGAGCTGCCGCCCGTCCGCGATGTGACGGAGGAACTCCTCGACGAGGGCGGCGGGCGCGGTCACGCGTGCACCTCGGTCCCGGGGACGGGGGCCGGGGCGATCCCGTTCCCCTCCATCCACGCGGCGAGATGGGCCAGCGCACGCTCTGCCATCAGCTCGCGGCGGCGGCGCTTGTCGCGCGGGCCTCCGGGCAGCGGGTCGAGCAGCCCGAAGTTCGAGTTCATCGGCTGGAAGTCCCGCGGGTCCCCCTCGCGGAGGTAGCGGTACAGCGCGCCGATCATGGTCGTGGGCGGCGGCAGCACGGGCTCCTCGCCCCGGACGATGCGGTCGAGGTTGATGCCGGCGAGGATGCCGGAAGCGGCGGATTCCGTGTAGCCCTCCACGCCGGTGAGCTGGCCAGCGAAGATGAGGTCGGCCCGATCGCGGGGCGACCCCCAGGGCGTGAGGGTCGCCGGGAAGTTGAGATAGGTGTTCCGGTGGATCGAGCCGTAGCGCAGGAACTCGGCTTGCGCGAGGCCGGGGATCATGCGGAAGACGCGGCGCTGCTCGCCGGTCCGCAGCCGGGTCTGGCACCCCACCAGGTTCCACATCTGGCCGGCGCGGTCCTCGCGCCGGAGCTGGACCACCGCGAAGGGCACGCGGCCTGTCCGCGGGTCGCGCAGCCCCACCGGCTTCATGGGGCCGAATCGGAGGGCATCCACGCTGCGGTGGGCCAGGACCTCGATGGGGAGGCAGCCCTCGAAATACGGCGTCCCGTCCTCCGGCGGCGGCGCTTCCCCGCCCTCCCCGAAGCGGATGTTCTCCCAGTCGTGGCCCGGGTACACGTCGGCGGCGCGAACCGCCTCCACGAAGGCGTAGTACGTGTCCCGGTCCATCGGGCAGTTCAGGTAGTCCTCACCCTCGCCTTTGCCGTAGCGCGATGCGTAGAACGCGTGCTCGAGGTCGATGGACTCGAAGCTGACGATCGGCGCGATCGCGTCGTAGAACGCGAGGTTGTTGGCGCCGAGACGCGCCGCGATCGCCTCGGTGAGCGCAGCCGAGGTGAGCGGCCCGGTCGCGATCACGGCCGGCCCCTCGGGCAGCGCGGTGAGCTCGCGCCGCTCGACCCGGATGCGCGGGTGGCCGAGCACGGCCTCGGTCATGCGCGCCGAGAAGAGGTCGCGATCCACCGAGAGGGAGGCGCCGGCGGGGACGCGCGCGGGCTCGGCCGCCGCGAGGAGCAGCGAGCCGAGGGCGCGCATCTCGGCCTTGAGCAAGCCGTGCGCGTTGGTGAGCTCCTCGCTCTTGAAGGAATTGGTGCAGACCAGCTCGGCGAGACGATCGGTCTGGTGCGCAGGCGTGCGGCGCACGGGCCGCATCTCGAGGAGCGTGACCTCGTGGCCTCGCGCGGCGAGCTGCCACGCGGCCTCGCAGCCGGCGAGGCCGCCGCCGACGACGGTCACTTCCGCCACGACTCGCTGCCTCCTCGCATCAGGCGGTCTCCGGCTGCGGAACGGCGTCCGGCTCGAACTCGGCCTTGCACTCCGGGCACCGGAGGAACGTGCCGCGGGCCTTGGTCGTCTTCTCGACCAGGAACGGCGCCTCGCAGTCCGGGCAGGGCGCGGGGACGGGCCGGTCCCAGGTGGACCAGTCGCAGTCGGGGTAGCGTGTGCAGCCCCAGAACGTCTTGCCGCGACGCGTCCGCTTCTCGCCGATGTCGCCCTCGCCGCAACGCGGGCACTTGAGGCCGGGGATGGTGCGCGGGCGAGTGAAGCGGCACTTCGGGTAATTCGAGCACGCGATGAACGTGCCCATCCGGCCCTCGCGCTCCACGAGCTCGCCGCCGCACTGGGGGCACTGCTCGCCGATCGGCCGCGGCTCCTTCTGCTCCTTCCGGTCCAGCGGCTGCGTGTACCGACACTCGGGGTACCCGGAGCAGCCGAGGAACCGGCCGTGCCGGCTCCAGCGAACGAGGAGCGGGCGGCCGCACCGGGGGCACTCCGTGGACTCCGCGGCGACGACCTCGCGCAGCACCTCATCGCTCCGCTTCTCACCCTCCTCGAGCTGGCGCTGGAAGGGGCCATAGAAGTCCTCGAGCACCCGGCGCCACTCGATGTCGCCCTCCTCGATCCTGTCCAGCTCGGCTTCCATCTCGCTGGTGAAGCCGACATCGAAGAGCTGCGGGAAGAGCCGCACGAGGAGCTGGACCACCGTCTCGCCGAGCGGCGTCGGGTAGAACCGCTTCTGCTCGAGCTTGACGTACTCCCGGTCGACGAGCGTCGAGATGATCTGCGCGTAGGTGGAGGGCCGGCCGATGCCGAGCTTCTCCAGCTCCTTCACCAGACTCGCCTCGCTGAAGCGCGGCGGCGGCTGAGTGAAGTGCTGCGCCGGAACGAGCTCGATGACGGTGCACGCCTGCCCGGCCTCCAGCGCGGGGAGCGGGGCGAGGTCGTCCAGCGTGCGGTGGTCGCCCTCCTCGCGCGCCTCCGTGTAGAGCCGGGTGAAGCCGTGGAACTTCATGACGGAGCCGGTGGCGCGGAAGAGGTAGAGGCGCGGGCTGCCGCCGTCCGGAGCGTTCTTCCCGCGGACCGGGAAGTCGATGGTCGTGGTGTCGTAGACCGCGGGCGCCATCTGGCTGGCGACGAAGCGGAGCCAGATGAGCTGGTACAGCCGGAACTGGTCGTCGTCGAGATCGCCGCGGACGGATTCGGGCGTGCGCGCCGGGTCCGTCGGGCGGATGGCCTCGTGAGCTTCCTGCGCGCCCTTCTGCTGCTTGCCGGTCCAGAGGCGGGGGGACGCAGGGACGTAGTCATCGCCGAAGGCCTCACGCGCCCAGTCGCGGGCGGCGGCAGCGGCGGCGGCCGAGACCCGCGTCGAGTCGGTGCGCATGTAGGTGATGAGGCCGACGGCGCCCTCGTCGCCCAGCTCGACGCCCTCGTAGAGCTGCTGCGCGACGCGCATGGTCTTGCGCGACGAGAAGCCCAGCCGCTTGGCCGCCTCCTGCTGGAGCGTGGAGGTGGTGAAGGGCGCGGGCGGATTCTTGACCTTCTCGCGGCGCTTGACCTCGGAAACGACGAACGGCACGCCCTCGATGTCGGCGAGGACAGCGCGCGCAGCGGCCTCGTTCTCGAGGCGGAACGCCTTGCCATCGATGTGGTGGAGCTGCGCCTCGAAGCGCTCGCCCGCGGCCTCGAGGAGCGCCGTGATGGACCAGTACTCCTCGGGCTTGAAGGCGCGGATCGCGGCCTCCCGCTCCGCGATGAGGCGGAGCGCGACGGTCTGCACGCGGCCGGCGGAAAGGCCCGGGCGGATCGGCTTCCAGAGAAGGGGGCTAACCTGGTAGCCGACGAGGCGGTCGAGGATGCGGCGCGCCTGCTGGGCCTCGACCTTGCGCATGTCGATGGTGCCCGGGTTCTCGAGCGCGCGGCGGACGGCATCCCGCGTGATCTCGTGGAACAGGACGCGGTGGAATCGGGGCGCCGTCCCGCGCTTGCGCTTGCCGTCGCTGTTGTACCCGAGCTGCTCGGCCACGTGGTAGGCGATGGCCTCGCCCTCGCGGTCGGGGTCCGTGGCGAGGATGATCTCCTCGGCGTTCTGCGCCTCGCGCTTCAGCTCCTGGATGACCTTGCCCTTGCCACGGATGGTGACGTACCGCGGCTCGAAACCGCGCTCGACATCGACTCCGAGCTCGCGCTCGGGCAGATCACGGATGTGGCCGACCGAGGCCCGGACGCGGTAGCCAGGGCCGAGGTACTTGCCGATCGTTCGCGCCTTCGCCGGCGACTCGACGATGACGAGCCGGTTCTTGTGCTTGCGTTCTGCCATCTCTCCCCATCCCAGGCGCGGGCCGGGGTGGGCGCCAGCGCGCCCCGGCCATCACCCATCACAGTCGTCGTGGTACCCTGCCGGGTTCCCGCCGGCGAGGCGGCGGGCGACGGCGGCGATCTCTGCCGCGACGTCGTCCGGATCACGGCCATCCACGTCCACCACCACGTCAGCCCGGCGGTAGAACGGCTCGCGATCGGCCAGCAGCAGCCGCGCACGGCGCAGCGGATCGGGACCGGCCAGCAGCGGCCTGTGGGTCGGGGCCCGGAGAGCGCGCCGGACCGCTTCCTCGGGGGAGACCCGCAGCCAGACCACGAGAGACCCTGGCGCGAGCCGTTCGAGCGACCCGGGCTGCGTGATCCAGCCGCCGCCTGGCGCGAGGACTGCGTGCTCGAGGCCGCCGAACTCGCGGGTCAGCTCCCTTTCCATCTGCCGGAAGGCGGGCTCCCCGAACCGGCGGAAGATCTCCCCGACCGTCAGGCCGGACCTGCGCTCGATCTCCTCATCGAAATCGACGAAGTCCCACCCGAGGCGGTCGGCGAGGCGGCGTCCGACGGTGGACTTGCCGGACGCCATGAAGCCGACGAGCACGATCCGGCGGATCGGCTGCCGGGCCTCACGCCCCCGCGAGCGGCGTCCGCGCCCGGACCGCTCCGCCGTCACGGATCTGCTCGAGGTAGCCGTTGAAGTTCCGCCGCAGCTCGGCCAGCGAATCGCCGCCGAACTTCTCGAGCACGGCATCCGCGAGCGCGATGGCGACCATCGCCTCGCCGACAACGGCGGCGGCGGGCACGGCGACGACGTCGCTGCGCTCGATGACCGCACTGGCGGGCTCGCCCGTGCGCAGGTCCACGCTGCGCAGGGGCCGCATGAGCGTGGAAAGCGGCTTCATGGCAGCGCGCAGGACGATGGGCGCGCCGGTGGTGATGCCGCCTTCGAGCCCTCCAGCGTTATTCGACAAACGGTTATACCCTCCCGTTCGGGTTGCGTTCGGGTCTCGCTCGAACTCGTCGTGCACCGCGGAGCCGGGGCGCCGCGCGCCCTCGAAGCCGATGCCGATCTCGACGCCCTTGACCGCCTGGATGGACATGAGCGCCTGCGCCAACCGCCCGTCGAGCCGGGTGTCCCAGGAGACGTGGCTGCCGAGCCCGACGGGGACGCCGCGGGCGACGACCTCGAAGACGCCGCCGAGCGTGTCGCCGGCGGCGCGGGCCTCGTCGACCGCCTGGATCATGCGGGCCTCCGCCTCGAGGTCCAGCGTCCGGAGCGGCGATTCGTCCGCTGCGGCGTTGAGGTCCTCCGGCAGCGGGTCGGGCGGCTGGGCCACGACGGGGCCGACCGAGACGACGTGGCTGCCGATGGTGATCCCGAGCTCGGCGAGCAGCCGCTTGGCGATGGCGCCGGCTGCGACGCGAGCCGCAGTCTCGCGGGCGGAGGCGCGCTCGAGAATGTCGCGAGCGTCGTCGCGCCCGTACTTGAGCACGCCGACGAGGTCGGCGTGGCCGGGCCGCGGTGTGTGAACGCGCTTCAGCTTCTTCTCGTCCACCTCGGGACCTGGCGGCTCGTGCGCCATGGCGGTGGACCAATTGTCCCAGTCCCGGTTCCAGACGACGAGGGCGATGGGCGAGCCGAGGGTCTCGCCGAAGCGGACGCCGGAGATGATCTCGGCCCGGTCGCGCTCGATGCGCATGCGGCCGCCACGGCCGTAGCCGGCCTGGCGGCGGCGCAGCTCGGGGTCGATGTCGCGCTCCGCGAGCAGCGGAAGGCCGGCGGGCACGCCCTCGACGAGGGCGACGAGCCCGCGGCCGTGGGACTCTCCCGCCGTCCGGAAGCGGAAGTGCATGATTCACCTCGGTCCTACAAGGGAAGAGCCCGACCGGGGCCGGGCTCAGCACGCAAGCAACCGCCGTTATATAGGAAGGGGGCGGGGACTTTGTCCAGACGTAGGTCCCCGTCCCCTCGGCACGGCTCGCGTTCCCTTCCCACCACGCCGAGGCGCGAGGCCGGGGAATCCCCCGGCCCCGCGCCACCTCCCCGGCGCGGCGACCGCGACCGGGCCGGGGAGGCGCTGCCGGTCAACCCTGCGTGTCCTTGACGATGTGCGGGGTGACCATGATCAGGAGGTCCCGCTTTATCTCCTGTTCCTTGGTAGTACGGAAGAATTTGCCGATCCCCGGGAGGTCCATGAGGAACGGGATCCCCGAGCGGCTCTCCGTCTTCTCGCTGATGGTCAGGCCGCCGATGACCACCGTCTCCCCATCCTTGACCAGGACCTGGGTCTGCGACTCCTGCGTCCGGAACGTGATTCCGACGTCCGACGGCGCGAGCGCGATGCTCGAGCGCTCCGCGTGCAGGTCCAGCAGGACGTGGTCGCCCGTGACGTGTGGCTTGACCCGCAGGATGACGCCCGTCTCCTTCATCTGCACGGAGGCGCGCGGCGGGACGCCGCCGCCGGTCGCGCTCCCGGCGTCGATGACGCGGATCGGGGTCTCCTCGCCCACCTGGATCCGGGCCTCGCGGTTGTCCATGGTGGTCACGACGGGCGCGGCCTGGACGTCCGAGAGCTGGAGCTGCTGCAGCGCCTCGATGAAGCTGAACAGCGAGAAGCGGCCGAGCGCGACCGCGGTCAGCACCTGGACCGCAGGCGCGGCGACCCGGTCGTTGGCGTTCGCCAGCGCGGCGATGGAGGATCCCATGAACGTGACGTCGAACGGGTTGCCGGTCGTGGTCTCTATGACCTCGTTCAGCGAGTTGCCGCCGGAGCCGTCCGGCCCTTCCACATCCTTGAGGTCGTAGATGAAGCCGAGCTCCTGGAGCGACGTGCGGTCGATGAAAATGATCTTGGCCGAGATGGTGACCTGCGGCCGCCGCACATCGAGCTGCGCGATGGCAGGCTCGATGCGGTCGAGCACCGAACGAGCGTCCGTGACGACGAGCGCGTTCGCGGCGGGGTTGGTCGTCACCTTCCCGCGCTCGCTGAGGAAGGCCTGCACGGTCTTGACCAGCGAGTCCACCGCGACGTAGCGGATCGGGAACTGGCGCGTGACCAGCTCCTCGACCTTTTCGCGCTCGCGGACCTGTTCCAGCTTGTCCACGCGGATGATGCCGCCCTCCGTCTCGACCGCGCCCAGGCCGTGGGCGTGCAGGATCTCGCGCAGCGCGACGTCCCACGGCTGGTCACGGATGTCCGCGGTCACCGTCCCGGTCACGCTCGAGCCCGGAACGATGCTGCGGCCCGAGAACTCGGCGAACGTGACCAGCACGTCCACGATGGGCGAGTTCTGGAAGTGCACCGTGATCCGGGGCTCCTGACTCTGCTGTGCGGCGCTGCGGACGTGGGCCCCGCCCGCTGCGGCGTACGGCTCGCGCGCGGCGGCCGCGGGCGGCGCAGCCGGCCCGGAG
>DATCLK010000078.1:0-6151 GCA_036563975.1 Longimicrobiales bacterium
CCACGGTCCTGAAGGTGGCCGAGCTCGCACAGGCGCAGCGCATCGGATTCGTCGATGCCTTGCTCGCCGCCGGCCCGGACGTCATCGGCGCCGCCGCCCATCGCGCCGTGGCCGAGTTCCTCGCCCTGCTGGAAGACGAGCGGCAGAAGTTGCGCGCAGCCGAGGCCGCAGCCGCCGCCGGGCCGCCTGGCCCCGGCCTCCCGCCCATTGCCCGCTGGGCCGAGGCGTTCCTCCGCCGCACCGGCATCGAGGAGGCGATCCGGTCCGACCCCAGGAACGAGCGGAGCGCTGCCGCCCGCATCGACAACATCCGCGACGTGGTCGGCTCCATCGCCCGCTTCGAGCGCCGCGTCTGGGGCCAGCTCGGAGGCGTGGAGGGCGCGGGCGGCGGTGGACACGACGCCGCCGCCACGCAACGCGACAGGAGCGGCGACGCGGCGACCACCATCAGCTCGCTCGGCGAAGCCCAGATGATGCCCGCCGAGCACGGCGCCGCCCCGTCCGCACGCAGCCCGCTCGACGAGGCGTGGACGCCGCCATGCCTCGCCGACGCGCTCGCGCGCATCGCGCTCACCGACCTCGAAGACCGCGCCGACGATGACCGCGAGGACGATGCGTCCATCGCCCTCATGACGCTCCACTCCGCCAAAGGACTCGAGTTCCCCGACGTCTTCATCGTCGGCCTCGAGGAGGAGATCCTCCCCCACGCCCGCTCCATCGAGGCCGCCTCCGACCCGGAGATCCCCGGCCACGGCGACCCGCTCGCCGAGGAGCGTCGCCTGCTCTACGTCGGAATCACCCGCGCCCGCAACCGGCTCACCCTCTCCTACTGCCGCGCGCGCCGCAGGAACGGGGAGCTCGTGCCGCGTCTCCCCTCGCGCTACCTCGAGGACATCCCGGCCGACCTCCTCGAGGTGAAATCCGCGAAAGCGCGTCTGACACCGGAAGAGTCCGCGGAGCTGCGCAGGAACTTCTTCGCCCAGATGAAGGCGATGCTCGCCGACGATGCGCCGGACGCGGACGCCAGGGCCAGGCGTGCGTGATACGCAGGCGAGCACTCCACGTGACGCGCGGCTCGCAGGATCCGCGGTCGCGCGTCCGCGCCCCCGGCGCCCGCCGTTCCCGGACGCCGCCGGCGTTCGACCACCGGGAACGCGGGCACGCCGCCGCACGCGATCGACGCCCATGGCATGACGCAAGCCGGACCATTCCGTGCCGTCTCGTCCACTTCGGATCCCGGCTCTTGTTAACATTTTCTTGACACCGACCACGCCGGCGACGTAAGCTTTCGCGCAGCACGTCGACCGCGCGCCAGCGACGTGTGGCCGGTGGGCGTCTGGTGCGCCGCGGAGGCCCGATGGACCACGGCTCTCCTACGGGCAAGCTGCTGCAGCGGTTGCCCGGCGATCACGAACGGTGCGAGGCGATGCTCGGCGGCTCGCCGATCACGCTCGCGGCGTGCGACGCGTTGCAGCGCTACGTGTGGTTGGTGAACCCGCCCCGGGGGTTCACGGCGGAGCAGATCGTTGGGCGGAGGGCCGGCGAGATCCTGCCGGCGGAGCACGTTGCGGAGCTGGTGGAGCTGAAGGAGCACGTGCTCGCATCAGGGCGCGGCGAGCGGCGCGAGATCCGGGTGGTCGTGAGCGACGAGGTGCGCTACTACGACGTCACGGCGAAGCCGGTGATGGACGGGAGCGGCCGCGTCGCGGGGCTGACGCTCGCGGCGGTGGAGGTGACGGATCTGCGGCGCCACGAGCTCGAGGGGCGCGTGGCGCTGGAGCGGGAGCGGGCGGCGCGTGCGGCGGCAGAAGCAGAGCGCGAGAAGGCGGAGCAGCGCATCGCGAGCCAGTCGAAGCTGATGCGCGGCCTCAGCCATGACGTTCGCAACCTGCTCTCTTCCGCGCTGGGTTACGTGGAGCTGGTGATGGCGGGGGTGCGTGGTTCGTTGACGACCGGCCAGCGCTTTTTCCTGGCGCGGGCGCTGCGGTCGCTGGACACGACGGTCGGCCTGCTGGACGACCTCCTGATGCTGGCGCGGGCGGAATCGGGCGGGTTGACGGTGCGGCTGGCGCCCACGGACGTGAGTGTGGTGCTGCGGGAGTGCGCGGAATCGTACCGTGCGCAGGCGCAGGCCGCCGGGTTGGAGCTGCGGTTGGAGCTGCCGGAGACGCTGCCGCCGATCGAGACGGACGCCGTGCGCGTGCGTCAGGTCGTGGGCAACCTGCTGTCGAACGCGATCAAGTACACGGTGCGGGGCGCGGTGGGCATCCGCGCGTTCCACGGCGAGCGGGCGGACTGCCCGGGGCCGGGGCCGTGGCTCGCGGTGGACGTGTGGGACACGGGCCCGGGCATCGCGGCCGAGGCGTGCGGCCGGATCTTCGAGGAGTTCACACGTCTGGACTCCGGAGTGGAGGGGTTCGGCCTGGGCCTCTCCGTGAGCCGTATGCTGGCGCGCGCGCTGGGCGGCGAGGTCACGGTGCGGAGCCAGGTGGGCGTCGGCTCGACGTTCACACTGTGGCTGCCGGCCGTGGCGCGGGGGCGAGCGGCCCGGAGCTGAGGCGGCCGGGTTCGCGGCCGCCGAATCAGGATGACTCTTCGGCGACGATGGCGGCCGCGGGGGCCGCTGCCGGTTCGGCCGCGCCGGTCTCCGGCGCCAGCTCGCCGCCCTTGCTCAACGCGCGGCGGAACAGGACCGGGCCGACGGTTTCGTTGACCGCGATCAGCGCGAGCAGCATGCCCTGGAGGTAAGCCCCGCGCCCGGGGTAGGCATCGGCCAGGATGGCCGAGAGCCCGATGGCCACGCCCGCCTGCGAGACCAGCCCCATCCACGCGAGCTTGCGCTCAGGTCCGGCCACGCGGGCCCACGCGGCGCCGAGGCGCGTGCCCAGCCAGATCGCGCTGCCGCGAACCATCGCAATGGGCAGCACGAGCGGCAGCAGCGGCGCGACCCCCGCGATGTCGATCTTGGCGCCGGAGAGCGCGAAGAAGACCACGAAGATGGGCGCGGCGGACCGCTCCATCGCATGACGCAGCTCGTCGCCGCGTGACGACGTGTTCTCCGCGACGAATCCGGCGGTCAGCAGCGTCAGCAGCACCTCGACGTGGGCGAGGCGCGCGATCTCGAGCCCGAAGAACGCGAGCAGCACGGCGAACAGGATCAGCTCGCGGCCGACGTAGCGCAGATAGAGCGCGACGGCGCCGCCGAGCAGTGCGCCCACGATCAGCGCGCCGCCGATCTCCCACAGCACCATGCCCACGCCGACGATGGCGCTCCCCCCTTCCGGCGGCGCGAAGCTCCGCACGATGGCGAGCGTCGCGCTGAAGAGCAGGACGACCGCGACGTCGGCGAGCAGCACGACCCCGAGCGTGGTGCGTGCGACGGGCCCGTGCGCGCGGGTCTCCGTGAGCAGCGCCATCGTGACTGCGGGCGAGTGCACGACCGCGATGGACGCGAACAGCAGCGCGAACGCGAGCGCTTCGACCGATGGCGCGCCCGCCAGCGGCGGAATCAGCCCGTGCAATCCGTAGAGCAAGCCGACGAGCGCGATGAACGTCACGGCGAGCTCCGTGCTCATCATCTTGAGCAGCGCGACGCCCCGGTCCCGCACCTCGCCCCACCGCAGCTCGGCGCCGGCGAGGAACGCGATCAGCGCGACCGCGAGCTGACTGACGGGTGTGAGCCGCTCCGTCCCGCTCGCGCTGATCGCGCCGAGCACGTGCGGCCCGAACAGCAGCCCACCGATCAGGTAGCCCACGATCTTCGGCAGCCGCACCGTGGCCGCGACCTCGCCCACCGTGTAGGCGGCAAGGATCAGGAAGCCGAACGAGAGCAGCGCCTCGGAGCCCTGGCCCTCGGCGCCGAGCGGCAGGATCAGCCGCATCGCGGCGAACAGCAGCAGGAGGATGACCAGCCGTCTCACGCGGCCCCTTGCCCCGTCCGGGATTGAGCGAGACGGCGCGCGGCGCCGCGGACGCGGACGCCGTACGCGCGCACGAGCGAGCGCACGACCCTGGCCGAGAAGACGTCGCTCAGGAACACGGAGACGATCGCGGCCGTGAACACGACGTTGCTGAGGGCGGAGCTCTCGTGCAGGTGATAGTTCAGCGCGATCGCGATGGCGAGGCCGCCGTGGCCGAGCAGGCCCATGCCCCAGGTCGGGCCCAGCGCCGGCAGCACGCCGGTCCAGCGGGCGGCCAACCGGGCCGCGCCGAGCTTCCCCACCATGCGCGCGAGCAGCAGCACGGCCACCGGCACGAGCCAGCCGCGGCTACTGGGCTGCCACGCCGCGCCCGCGAAGATCAGCAGCACGAAGTACAGCGGCCGCTCCACCTTGGCCAGCACCTGCCGGATCTCGACGCTGCTGTGCGACGTGTTCACCAGCACCGCGCCCACCAGCATCGCCGGCAGCAGCGGCGAGAGGCGCATGTACGCCGCCGCGCCGCTGGTCAGGATCAGCGCGCCGGCCAGCGCGATGAACAGGCGGTCGACCTTGCGCTCCGGGCCGAGGAACAGGTGGAACAGGATCCCGCCCAGCAACCCCACCGCGATCGAGACGACGACCCACTCCGTCGCCGTGGGCGGGCGGACGGCCGACGGCGGCTCGGTGTGCGTGATCGCGAGCAGCAGCCCGAACGTCGTGATCGCGACCACGGCATCGATCGCCGTGGCCACCGAGAGCTGCCGGATCATCGGGCCGGACTGCCCCATGCTGCGAGACGTCAGCGCGATGCCCGCCGGCGCGGACGCCACCGCGATCGCGCCCAGCACGATCGCCGGCCGGACCACCTCGCCTGATTCGAGCCCGAACCACCAGGCCAGCGTCGCGGCCATGATGCCCGCCACGCCGGCGAGCGAGAACACCGCCTCCAGCCACGCGACGCGGTACATCACGCGCGGGATGCGCATCAGCTCCGGCAACCGGAACTGCGCGCCGACCAACGCGCCGATCCAGCCGAACGCGAGCGTCATGAACGGCGCGAAGTCGCCGACGGTCGTGGCCGTGATCATGCCGGAGACCTGCGGGCCGAGCAGGATGCCCAGCAGCAGGTACTCGGCGCCCGAGACGATCAGGAACCGCCGCGCCAGCCACTCGGAGGCCAGGTGCGCCGCGACGTAGGCGCCCACGACCACCAGGATCAAGACGAGCCCCGCGCTCACGCGGCGCCTCCGGCCGGCCGGCGCGGTCGGGCGCGCGCCGCCGGCCCGAAACCGACGCAGAAACGTGGTGTGAAGTCCCGCACGATCCTCCTTCCCGGGCGAGTGGCCGAACCGGCCGCGCTACACCCGACTCGGACGGTACCCCACGTTGCGCCATTGGCTCCCGCGCCGCGCGGCGGCCTGCGTGGCCGCGATGCCGGTCGCAAGCGACCCGGGAACGGCGAGGGCCATGGCAAAGAAGGCGGCGGCGCCGGGCGCCAGCCGGGCGGGGGTGGGCATGGCGGCCTCCTTCCGGCAGCACGTTCAGTCGGGAGGCCGGGATCATGGGCGGCAAGCGGAGGGCGGCGCAAGAGTCGTGTCAGGGGCGGGCGGGTCTGCCGGCGGGAGCGCGCTTCCGTCATCCGCCATGCCTATCCCGCGTCGCCGAACAGGCGAGCGAGGAACTCGCTGTCCCTGAACCCCGGCGAATCGCCGAAGCGCACGATGACCGCGCGGCGTGACGGGACGATGTACAGGCGCTGGCCGCCTGCGCCTGCAGCCATGTAGAGATCGGGCAACCCGGCGGGATAAATCCAGCCGCCCCGATCACCAGGCCGGCTGGCCGCGCCGCGGCCGGCGGAGCTCCTGCCACCCGGCCGGTTCAGCCAGGCCGTGAAGCCGTAGCCGGGGTTCGCGCGCGAGCCGGTGAACTGCAGCAGATCCGCACGCACGATCGTTTCGCCACGATACGTGCCGCCATTCAGCAGCAGCTCTCCGAACCGCAGCCAGTCACGCGCCGTCATGTAAGCGCCGTTCGGGATGTGCGGATTGCCCGCGCGGTCGTGCGTCCAGCGGCCCACGCGCACGCCGATTCGGGAGAGGATCCGCTCCTCCAGGTACTGGAGCGGCGTTTGTCCTCGCGCCGCGAGCTTGCGCTTCATCAGCTCGCCGAGCACGTAGTAGCAGCTCGGTCCGTAGGAGAAGCGCGCGCCCGGCTCCGCCACGGCGGGCACC
>DATCLK010000079.1:0-3766 GCA_036563975.1 Longimicrobiales bacterium
GGGCGAGGTCGCCAGGTCGTACTGGAACGCGTGCACCAGCTCGTGACCGAGCACGTGGTCGTTCTCGCGGTACACGCCCGTGAGCGGCAGGATCACCCGCTCCCGCAGCGACTCCGTCACGCCGCCCGTCCCCTCGCCGATCATCTCCCCGATGATGTTGGTCTGCTGGAAGTCGGGGTGGTCCGCGTACAGGATGATCGGCGTCTTCCCCGTCAGGTCGTGGCCGAGTACGCTCGCGAGCCGCCCGTACCACCGCTCCGCCATCCGCGCCGCATCTGCGGCCGCCTCCTCCATCGGCGGGTAGTGGTGCAGGTCGAAGTGCGGCGTGTGGAGCACGCGAAAGTCGAAGCGGTCGTACTGGACCTTGTTGCGACCGAAATACTGGGCAGAAGCTTGTCCGGGAAAGAGGACAGCCGCGAGAACCAGTGACGCGAGCGCCGCCAGCAGCCGCCGCGGCTCGTGCGCGGCGAGGCCGCGGCCGTTCCGGTCGTCAACCATATCGTGTCCCCCTCCTGATGTCCCCCGACGGCGTCCCGAACGTCACATGCCGCCTCGCAGCGTGCGCGGAGACAGACGAGCGCCGTCGTGCCGGACGGCGTGGATCGGGCAATTGATGTACCAGTGGAGGGCGTCGTGCCGCGACTGGCTGGACGTGCCTACGGAGGGAGCGTATCATCTTCGACCCCTCGCAAGGAGCGCTCCCCCTCGCGAGGAGTGACCATGATCCTCATTGCAGGTGCCACAGGCCAGCTCGGCAGCCTGGTGGCGCGACGCCTCCTCGCCCGCGGTGAAGTCGTACGCATCCTCGTCCGGCCCGGTTCCAACTCCCAGCCGCTCGTGGACTTGGGCGCGCAGCCCGTATTCGGCGACCTCAAGGACCGGGCTTCACTCGCGGCGGCGTGCGAGGGTGTCGACGTCGTCGTCACGACGGCCAATTCGGCGGCGCGCGGCGGCGCGAACACGGTGGCAACCGTCGACCTGCTCGGCAACCGCTCGCTCGTGGACGCGGCGAAGGCGGCCGGCGTGAAGCAGTTCGTCTTCACGTCCGCGCTGGGTGCGGACCCGGCCCGCCCGGTCCCGTTCCTCCGTGCCAAGGGCGAGACGGAGCGATACCTCCGCGCGAGCGGGATGACCTACACCATCCTCGCGCCCAACATTTTCATGGAAGTTTGGGTGCCGATGCTGGTGGGGCAGGCCGCGCTGGAGGGGCTGCCGGTCACGCTGGTGGGCGAGGGCCGCCGCAGGCACTCGTTCGGGTCCGTGGACGACGTCGCCGCGTTTCGCGGTCGCGGCGGTGGGGCACCCCCAGGCGATGAATCAGACCATCGTGATCGGAGGCCCGGAGCCGGTAACGTGGCGCGACGTCGTCGCCGCATCCGAGCGCGCGCTCGGGCGGCCCATCGAGGTCCGCACCATCCCGCCCGGCCAGGCGCTGCCCGGCCTGCCGGACGTGGTCTCACAGCTCGCCGCCGGCATGGACACCTACGACTCGCCGCTCGACATGACGGAGACGGCCGCCACCTTCGGTGTGCGGCTCACCCCGCTCGAGGAGTTCGTGCGGCGGCACGCGATGAGGTGATGGCGAGGACGAGTACGTGTACGAGTACGAGGACGAGTACGAGGACGAGTACGAGGACGAGTACGAGGACGTTTACGTGCACGAACGTACGGGCGCTCGCGCAAACGTCGCCGCGCGATCGTTTCGTACTCGTACTCGTACTCGTAAACGTAAACGTACTCGTAAACGTCCTCGCGCCCCTACAGGCTCGGGTCGCCGTCGGCCGCGCGCCGGAGCCAGAGCGTGCGATGCCCGCTCAGCGGCAGGCCGTGTCGCTCCCGCCACGTCAGCTCCGCGAACCGCTCGGCCAGGTGGCGCACCACGTCGTCCGGCGGCGCCGTGTGGTGGCGGCTCTGGACGCGCAGGTCGCACTGGTCGTTGACGTAATCGATGATGTAGAACGGCCGGCCGCCGGCCGTGTAGACCGTCCCCGGCAGAGCGACCTCGTCCGCCAGGCAGATCTCCGTGGAAAAGAAGTCCATGCCCGTCAGCCGACCGACCTCGGCGGCCAGGCGGGCCAGTGGCAGTAGATCGTGCCGCCACATCTCCCGCAGGCTCATCTGCCGGTACTCGCACGTCTCCGGGCTCCACCAGCACGGGATCAGCTCCCCGAAGATCGAGAACACGCGCCACCACGCGGGGCGTTCCCGGCCCTCATCGTCCTGCAGGCGGGCGTACCGGACCTGTCGCTGCACGAGGTAGTCGTCGCCCCGGTCGTGGTCCCGGGCCCGCGCGATCGCCTCCGGCTCCGGCGGCGCGCCCAGCACCACCCCGCGCCAGCCCCACCCGCGCGCCGGCTTGATCACCACCGGGTCGCCCAGGATCGCCCGCTCCTCCGGCGTCAACGGCCGGTCCGCCGTCCAGCGACGCAACACCACCGTGGGCGGGACCGGCAGCCCGGCCCGCGCGAGGAGGTGGTGGGTCGCCGCCTTGTGGTCGGCCACGATCGCCGCATCCGGGTCGTCGATGACCCGGCCGCCACCGTCCTTCACCGCGTAACAGAGTCGCACGTACGGATCGTCGTCGTTCCCCCACGCCGCCGTCAGGTCGAGCAGGACGCGCACCTTCAGCCGGCCGCCGCACAGCTCCCGCCTCAGCTCCTCGACCACTCCTTCGTGCGCGACCTCGCAGCTCAGGCCCCGCAGCGCGCACGCCTCGCGCAGCCAGCAAAGGAACTCGTCTCCGTCCTCCCGCTGCCCCACGCACAGATCCAGCACGCTCGGGCCGCTCCGCGCCGCCGGCGCACCCTCCATGACGAATCCTCCAGACTCCTTCCCGCCGGCCCCGGCCGGCGCCGGCCCCGTGTCCGACCCCGATCCGCGCGGCGGCACGGGTTGCCCCGGCGCTCCCGCGCCTGGCGCCGGGCCCGTGCCTGGCCGCGACCCCGCGTCCTGTAGAGCGGCCGGCTGCCGCTCCGGCCGCAGCTCCACCCCGGGCGCCGAGCCGGTCAATCCAACCTGCCCGTGTGATCCCCATGGGTCCGCCGGCTCGTCTGCTTCGCCAGCGGCTTCCGCCTTCGAGGACGGCCGACCCGCGGTGCGCAGCGGCCACGGTAACCCCAACTCTTTCTTCGCCATAGGCGACCCTCGCCTCCTCCCCCGATGTCCCGGCAAGGCGCGTGCGGGCACGCCGCCGTCGCGGGGCCCCACACGCTTCGTCCTGCAGCATCGGGAGCCGCAACGAATGCGCCCGGATGGCCGCCGGGCCGGCGGGAGCCGCCGGTGAGCTGGACCGCCGCCCTCCGACCGCCGCCCTCCGGCCGCGGGGATTGGGCCCGGAGCGCGCGCCCACGGCCGGCCGGGATCCGTGGCGGCCGGGGGCTCGCCGGGGGATGTCTCTCGTTTTGCAAGACCCGACCCTTGCATCCTGCAAGACAAGACGCTAGTTTCTCCCGGTCCCTCCGTTCGCCGGCCGCTCGCGCCGGCGCTCCTCCCCGGACAGACACGATTTCCTTTCTGCATGGGTCAGCCCCGGGGTCTGCTCCGTTGGCTTTACCTCGGCCGCCTCACCGTCGCGGCCGGCGTGTTCGTCGCCGCCCTGCTGGTCTGGCCGGACACGGAGCCGGCGACGACGCGGCTCGTCACGCTGCTGTTCCTGCTGGCGCTCGTGGCGACGCTGGGCGGCGCGTGGCACACCCACCTGCGTGGCCGCCGGCCGGGGCGCGCGTTCCTCTACGGCCAGGTGGCGTTCGACACGCTGCTGGTCACC
>DATCLK010000080.1:0-19102 GCA_036563975.1 Longimicrobiales bacterium
GGCTCCAGCTCAGCGGAGCACGCGGCGCACGAGCGCGCGGCCGATGAAGCGCAGCCGGTCGGCCCAGTCCAGCCGACCGAAGTTCGTGCGCACCACGCCGCGCGTGAAGAAGGTCTTCTCTGAGTAGTCGATCGCGACGTCCACGGCGACCGGCTCGCCCCCCGCGGTGATCTCCTCGATGCGGCGGAGCACGCCGGGAATCTCGGCATCTCGCTCCAGCGCCAGGCACTCCACGCCGACGCCGCGGCAGAGACTGGCGAGGTCGTAATCGGGCAGCTCGCTCGCGACCTTGCGGCCCAGGGCGACGCTCTGGAACTGTGCGATCTGGGCGAGCTCGCCGTCGCGCAGCACGAGGACCGCTACGGGGATGCCTTCGGCCGCGGCCGTCAGCAGCTCGAGGCCAGTCATCAGGAACGCGCCGTCTCCCGCCAGCGCCAGCACGGGCGCGTCCGGCCGGGCGAGCTTTGCACCCAGCGCGGCGGGCACCGCGTAGCCCATGCACGAGTAATCGACCGGCGCGAGGAAGCGGCCGGGCCGTTCCAGCCTCAGGCACTCGACGGCGAGGAACGTCCCGTTGCCGCTGTCCGTCGTGAAGATCGCGTCCGGACCGAAGCGTTCCTGGAGCGCGCGCAGCAGCAATGCCGGCGTGACCCGATCGGTGCTCGCTGCCGCCTCCCACGCCCGCCACACCTCCGCGTGGCCCTCCCGGATCCGTGCGCGCAGCTCCGCGTCCGGGCGGCGTCCGACGCCTCGCCGCTCCAGCTCGGCGATCAGCGCGGCCACGAACGCCGCGGCATCGGCGACCACGGCGACTGCAGCCGGGTAATTCCGCCCCGGCACCGCCGGGTCGATGTCCACGTGGATCAGCGGCCCCGGCGGGCGGGCGCCGTAGCTAGCCGTCGCGACCTCGCCGAAGCGGCAGCCGATCGCGAGCGTCGCGTCGCACTCCCGCGCGATGGCACGCGCGAACGGCGGCGCCGCGTCCCCGAAGCCGCACCACAGCCAGAGCGGATGCGACTCCGGGAAGACGCCCTTGCCCTGGAACGTCGTCGCGACGGGCGCTTCGAGCAGCTCCGCGAGCCGCACGAGGTCTGCTCCCGCGCCGGCGGCACCGAGGCCGAGGTACAACAGCGGGCGCCGCGCGCGCTCGAGCAGCTCGGCCGCGCGCGCCGCACCCTCCTCCACCGCGATGCCCTCGCCCCTGCCCTCGCCCTCGCCCGGGCCCACCTCGACCGGGTATCCCGCCCCCTCGCGCGTCAGGTAGAGGTTCGCCGGCACCTCCACGAAGACCGGCCCCGGCGGCCCCGCCCGCGCGATCCGGCACGCCTCCCGGATCGTGCCGTAGATTTCCTCGCCGCGCTCTGGCCTGAGCTGCGCCTTGGTCACGGCGGCGACCAGCGCCATCTGGTCGATGTCGTGGAGCTGGTACGCCATCCCCGTGTCCCGCCGGACGCCGCAGCCCAGGACCAGCAGTGGAACGGTGTCCATGAACGCTTCCGCGATGCCGGACAGCGCGTGGGTCAGCCCCGCGCCCGGCACCACGTTGACGCAACCCAGCCGTCCGGATGCGCGCCACACCGCGTCCGCCATGAACGCCGCGCTCTGCTCGTCCGTCACCAGCACCGGCCGCACGCGCTCCGAGCGCGCGAGCGCGTCGTACAGCTCGATGTTGTGCGTCCCCGGGATGCCGAAGGTGAACGGGATGCCCTCGTCCTCGAGGGCGCGGACCACCAGCTCGGCACCCGCCTGCCTCATGGGTGCGCCTCCCCCAGCGCCGCCGCGGCGCCCTCGCGGCTGCTGGCGCGCCACGCGGCGAGCAGCGCGGGCGCATCGCCGCGGACCGCCTCGGCCACCCGGTCCGCGAGCGCCATCACGGTCAGGTAGGGGTTGATCTCGAGGGCGTCCGGGAAGAGACTCGCATCCGCCACGTAGAGCCACGGCACGCCGTGCACGCGCCCCCACGCGTCCGTCACGGAGTCCTGCGGGCTCGTGCCCATCGCGCACCCGCCCATGAGGTGCGCGGCCGAGACGGAGACTTTGCCGGCAAGGAAGTGCCGCGCATCGATGCGCTGGTCCACGCGCTCGGCCTCCTCCCGCTCGATCAGCGGCGGATCCGCCGACGGCGCGTGCACGCGCAAGGCGCCCGCCGCGAAGAAGATCTTCGCGGCCGCGCGCGTGCCCCGCACCAGCCGCTCGACCACCTCGCCGTCCAGCGTGTAATGCACGACCGGCCGGCCGCGGGCGTCCACCGTCACGCGGTTCCACGGCACCGCCCGGTCGATCGCGAGCACGAGGATCATCTGCAAGCGCGGGAACGCGCGCATCAGCCCGCTGTGCGGCTCGCCAAACCCCGTCAGGTTCTTGGCCGTGGTGAAGGGGAAGTACATGCACGTCTCGAGGACGTAGCCCTCCTCCACCGCCCGGTCGACGTAGTAACTCTTCGGATGGCCGACGTCGTTCGTGATCTCGCGGCCGTGCTCCGCGACCAGGATGTGCGCCGGGTGCACCGTGAGCCCCTGCCCCAGCCGTGGCAGCGGCGCTGCGGCGAGCTCCGCCGCCGCCGGGCCGGCGCGCCGGCGCGAGCGCAGCAGCAGCGCTGGCGAGCCGATGGCGCCGGCGGCCACCACCACGATCCCCGCGCGCACGCGGTAGTCCCCCGGCGGCCACTCCGAGGGCAAGCCCTTCGCGCCTGCAGGCTTCTCGCTCACGCGCACGACGACCGCATGGTCCTCCACGCGCAGCGCCTCCGCCCGCGTGACCACCTCCACGCCGTTGCGCTCCGCGTGCGGGAGCTGCACCCGGTTCGTGCCCTGCTTCGCGCCGTTCGGGCAGCCGAGGTTGCACAGGCTCGAGCCGCGGCACCCCTTCACGTTCACCGGGAACTGCATGGCCCGGTACCCCGCACGCTCGCAGCCCTCGACGAACAGGCGATTGTTGTCGTTGATCTCGTGCGCGTCCAGGTAATGAACGTTGTTCTGCTCCATGTAGCGGCGTGAGCGCCGCTCGACGTCCGCGTGGTCGAGACCCGGCACGTTCCACGCGCGGATCACGCGCACCGGCGCGATCAACGACGTGCCCGTGTAGACGACGGTGCTGCCGCCGTACGCGCGCCCGAACGCCAGCGTCATCGTTCCGTCCGCCGTCAGGAACCCGCCGCCGTCTTCGTACAGCGCGTCCGCCATCTCGATCTCGCGACCCGTGAACTCGTGATCCTCGAGCCGCGCGCCCTGCTCGAGCACCAGGATGCGCACGCCCTCGCGCACCAGGTCGCTCAGCGCCGCCGCGACGGTGCCGCCGCCCGCACCCGAGCCGATGATGATGATGTCGTAAGAGCGCTCGGTCATCGCCGCGCCTCCCAACCGCGCGGATCCGCGCGATAGCCGATCTCCGCGGCGCATGCCGGCCGCGCGTAATAGCCCATGAGCACGAGCGTGCGCAGCCCCCACACGCCGCGGCGTAGCAGGAGCAGCCGCGAGTCCTGCAACCTCGCGAGCAGCGCCGTCCGTCTCGGCGCGTCCAGCGCCGCGAAGCGCCGCCCGTACCGCACCACCGCGAGGAGGTCCACGAGCCGGATCAGCACGCCGAGCTGCCGCCGCAGCGCCGGCGGCCTGGCCGCCAGCGCACGGCCAATGATCGCCTCGACGTCCGCCCAGCCCGCCTCATCCAGCCGCGCCGCCTCCGGCACGACGGTCACCGCGATGGCGCGAAACGGGGCGGGGAGAATCGTGCCCAAGGCGCTCCACTCCTGGTGTCAGGGATCGAGCCGAACGTACCGCGCGAACCCGGCCCGGGGCAAGCCGACGCTCGTGCGTGCGGGCCGCGTGAGAGTGAGAGGGCGCGCCCCCAACGGCCGGGAGCCCCCGGCGCCGGGCCTTGGACCCGGCGCCCCAGGCTCAACGGCGCGCACTCGCGCATGGCGCCGCCGCGCCGGCCGCCTCAACCACCCGCACTCCTGTAGCGTCGCAGCACCGCCCGGTTCAGCCGCCGGCGCTCGTGTAGCGTCGCAGCGCCGCCCGCCACAGCAGCCGCGTCGCGACGAGGGCAGCCGCCGCCACCGCGAGCGCGATCCCCGCCGTCGCCATGCCCGACCTCCCGGTGAGCGCCGAGGCGGGCACGGTCGTGATCCAGGCGATGGGGATCAGGTAGACCAGCACGAACCTCATGGCGCGCGGGTACGCACTCACCGGGAATCGCGCTGCTTCGTACACCGAGTCGAACAGGATCTCCAGGTTCTCGACCGCGACGAACCAGAACGACAGCGTCATCAGCCCGAGCCAGATCGCGTACACGATCGCGAGCGCAGCCGCCAGCGTGAGCGCGAACGCGATCAGCGACTCCGGCGACGGCGCGGCTCCCGCGCGCGTCACCGCGTACCCCGCCAGGCCCAGCCCCAGCAGGACATCCGTGCCCCGCCAGATCACGAGGCGGCGGAACGACAGGTGGAGCTGCGGGTCCAGCGGCTTGGCCAGGATCAGGTCCATCGTGCCGTCCCGCACGTGCTGCACGATACGCCCGATGTTCGGCCGGAGCAGCGCTTCCACCACGCCCGCCACCGCGTTGAACACGCCCAGCAGCGCCGCCACCTCCCAGAAGCTCCAACCGCCCAGCTCCTCCGTCTGCCGGAAGAACACGCCGGCCGTCAGCACGGCGAGCCCCATCCAGAACAGCGTGCCGAGCACGCTGGCGACGAGGTTGGCCCGGTACTCGAGCTCCTCCGCCAGGTTCGCGGCCATGAAGGCGCGCAGGACGCGGAGGAGGTTGGGCCGGGGCGAGGGCGAGGGCGAGGGTGGCATTGCAGCTCTCGAGTCGCCGATGGAGCTCATCGGTCGGTCGTCCGGCTACACGTCCGCGTACTCGTAAACGACCTCGTACTCGTACTCGTACTCGTACTCGTAAACGTGCTCGTAAACGTACTCGGACGAGGCACGTGTACGAGTACGAGTACGTTGACGAGTACGAGCAGGTGTACGAGTACGAGCAGGCGTGCCGTCCGTCATCCTCCCACAGCACCGTACCGGCGCAGACCGCGCGTCCACACGAGGCGGTACGCGGCGATCCATGCGGCCAGCCAGAAGCACTGCCAGCCGAACCCGCGCAGCAGCTCCGGCCCTGTCGCGACTGCGCCGGTCAGCACCTCCACCGGGAACGCCAGCATGTACGGGAACCACAGCACACCCGCCACGCCGGCCACGGCCGGGGGCAGCAGCGAGAGCGGCGCGATCCGCCCCGCGAGGAACAGCGAGAGCCCGAAGTGCAGCTCCGCGATCGCGGTCGCGCGCGTGGTCCAGAACGCGAGCAGCCCGTTCACGTAACTGGTCAGGAACCGGATCGCAGCGGCCAGCGCGACCGCGAGCGCGGCCAGTGCGAACCGGCCCGGCCCGACCTCCAGCCGCACCGCCGGCCAGAAGAGCGCAACGCCGGCCCAAACCGCGAGCACGAGCGCGCCCGTCTTCATCTTGTAGGCGATGTTGTCCGCGATCGCCTCGTGGATCGGGTCGAGCGGCCGTGCGAGCCGGAAATTCAGCTCGCCCTCGCGGATCCAGCGGTCGATGTACCACACGTCCCAGGCGAGCGTGAGCTGATCCACGAGCATGAGCGCGAAGAAGTACTGCGCGAAGTCCGCCTGGTCGTACCCACCCACCTGCCCCTCGCCCGCCACGACCCACCACACCGCGAGCGTGACGAGCGGCTGGGCAACGCCGAGCACCAGCCAGATCGCGATCGCCGCGCGGTACTGCAGGTCCGTCAGCCAGGCCGCGCGGACGAGGGCCGCGTAGCGGGTCAGCAGCCCCGCCGCGCCTTGCTTGGGCCCGCGCTCTGCCGCCGGCTCCCGACGGCCGACCGCCGGCGCGCTCGCCTCGCCCGGCCTCATTCCGCCTCCTGCGGCTCCTGTCGGCCCTCGCGGGCCGCCGCCCGTGCGGCGGGGGCCGCGCCGGCCGACCAGATCGCGGCGTCGGCGGGGCCCGCCGGCGCCGCGAACACCGCGCGGATCACCTCCTCGACCGGCGGGTCGCTGATGCCGAGGTCGAGCACGGGCAGCTCCGCAAGGAGCCGCGCGCTCAGCCGCGCCGCATCCTGCCGCGGCACCTCGAGCACCGCCCGCGGCGGCTCGTACTCCCGCACCGTGCCGTAGCGCTCGAGGCCCGCGCGCGGCACGGGCGCCGCGAGCACCAGCGTGACCCGCTTCACCGGCAGCGTCCGCTCCGCGAGCGTGGCCAGCGCGCCGTCGTACAGCAGCGTGCCGTGGTTGATGATGAGTACCCGTTCCGCGAGCGCGGTCACGTCCGCCATGTAGTGGGAGGTGAGCAGCACGGTCGCGCCGTGGCGCTGGCTGTAGTCGCGCACGAACGCGCGGATCGTCTCCTGCGCGTTCACATCCAGCCCGAGCGTCGGCTCGTCCAGGAAGAGGACCTCCGGCCGGTGCAGCAGCGCCGCCGCCAGCTCGCACTTCATCCGCTCCCCCTGCGAGAGCTGGCGGACCGGCCGGCCCAGCACGTCCTCCAGCCGCAGCAGCGCGACCAGCTCGTCGAGCGCCCGCCGGTACTCCGGCCAGCCGATTCCGTAGATCGCGCGGTTCACCAGGAACGTCTCCTCCGGGGGCAGATCCCAGATGAGCTGCTGCTTGTTTCCCAGCACCAGCGCGAATCGGGACTTGAAGGCAGGACCGCCCCGCCACGGCTCGAACCCCACGACCTCGACGCGGCCCGACGTGGGATACAGCAGGCCCGCGAGCATCTTGATCGTCGTCGTCTTCCCTGCTCCGTTCGGGCCCAGGAAGCCCACCACCTCGCCGGCCTCGATGCGGAACGACACCGCGTCGACCGCGCGCACCTCGCGGTACCGCGGCCGGAACAACGCGCGCACCGCGCCGCCCAGTCCGGGCTCGCGCACCTTCACGCGGTAGTGCTTGGTCAGACCTTCGACGAGTATGGCCGGCATGCGACCCCCGTCTCGCCCACGGCCTCCGCGGGCGTCCGCGGCGCGCGGATGCCGCATGAGCGCCCGCGCCGCCCCTTCCGTCGTATCCCTCGCACCCGTATTCTGCAACACTCGCCCACAACGCGATCCCGGAGGAACCGCATGCTCCAGGCCCTCGCCTCCGCCCTCGCCCTCGCCCTCGCGCTCCTGCTCGGCGCCGCCAACGAGGCCGCCCACGGCCAGCAAAGGCGCGCAGGCGGCCAGCCCGAGCGCTACGACATCCTCATCACCGGCGGGCGCGTGCTGGATGGCACGGGGAATCCCTGGTACCCCGCGGACATCGGGATCCGCGACGGCAGGATCGCCGCCGTCGGCCGGCTCGCCGCCGCGGGCGCGACCGCCGCGCGCACCATCGATGCCCGCGGCCTCGTGGTCAGCCCCGGCTTCATCGACATCCACTCCCACGCGGACGACGGCGCCAGAGCGGAGGGCGGACTACGCGACCGGGATCCCCGGCGGCGCGCCGCGCCGAACCTCGTCGCGCAGGGCATCACCACGGTGGTCGTCAACCAGGATGGCCGCTCGCCCTGGCCGATCCGGGACCAGCGCCAGCGGCTGGAAGAGGCCGGCATCGGCCCCAACGCCATCCTGCTCGTCGGCCACGGCACCGTTCGCCGCCTCGTGATGGGCGAGGACTTCCGCCGCCCGGCCACGGACGAAGAGATCCGGCGCATGCGCGCCCTCGTCCGCCAGGGCATGGACGAGGGGGCCTGGGGCCTCTCCGCCGGCCTCGAGTACGTGCCGGGCCGGTGGAGCACGACGGACGAGCTCGTCCAGCTCGTCGAGGAGATCGTGCCCTACGGCGGCGTCTACATCTCGCACGAGCGTAGCGAGGGCTCCGACCCGATGTGGTACTGGCCCAGCCAGGACGGACCCGGGCCGCCCACGCTGCTCGATGCCGTGCGCGAGACCATCGAGATCGGCGAGCGCACCGGCGCGACCGTCGTCGCCTCGCACATCAAGGCCAAGGGCGCCCACTACTGGGGCTCCAGCCACGCCGCCATCCAGCTCATCGAAGCCGCGCGCGCACGCGGCGTGAACGTCTGGGCTGACCAGTACCCGTACGCCACCAGCGGCACCGACGGCTCCACCGTGCTCATCCCTCGCTGGGCGCTCGCCGCCGCGGAGACGGGCGCCCACGTCCGCGCCGCCGGCGGCGGCCCGCGCCGCGATTACGCCGCTGCGCTGCTCCGCACGTTGTCCGATCCGGACGCCGCCGCCCGCGTGCGGAAGGACATCGCCCACGAGATCTCGCGCCGCGGTGGCGCCGAGCGCATCGTCGTCTTCGACCATCCGGACTCCAGCTTCATCGGCGCCTCGCTCGCGGAGCTCGCGGCGCGCCACGGCATCACGCCCGTCGAGATGGCGATCCGGCTCCAGCTCGAGGGGAACCCCGCTCGGGCCGGCGGCGCGCGCGTGCGCGGCTTCTCGCTCTCCGAGTACGACATCGAGAGCTACGCGGCCAAGCCTTGGGTCGCCACCGCAACGGACGGCGGGATCGCTCTGCCCGAGGACGGGCCCGGCGTGCACGCCCGCTTCTACGGCACCTTCCCCCGCAAGATCGCGTACTACGCGCGTGAACGCGGCGTGCTCTCCATCGAGGACGCGGTTCGCTCGGCGACCTCGCTGCCCGCGACGATCCTCGGCCTCCAGGACCGGGGCATGATCCGCGAAGGTTTCCACGCGGACATCGTCATCTTCGATCCGGAGCGCATCCGCGACACCGCCACGTTCTTCGAGCCGCACAGCTACCCGGAAGGAATCGTGCACGTGCTCGTCAACGGTCAGTTCGTCGTCGAGGAGGGCCGCCTCACCATGCGGCTCCCCGGCGCCGTCCTCACCAAGCAGCGTCCATCGTGGTCCGCCACCGAGCAATGATCGTCCTCTTCGACCTCGATGGCACGCTCATCGCCACGCGGCGACTCTACCTCGAGTGCTATCGGCGCGCCCTGGCACCCCGCGTCGGCCGCGAGCTCACCGATGAAGAGCTGCTCGCCTACAAGCCGCGCTCCGAGATCCGGTTGCTCCAGGCCATCGTCGGCGCGGAGGCGATGGCCCAGTGCCTCGCCGACTTCCACCGCCACTACGAGGCGCTGCACGACGAGCTCTTCCAGGGCATCTACCCCGGCATCCCCGAGCTGCTGACATCGCTCCGCCAGCGCCGCCATCCCATCGGCGTGGTTACCGGCAAGAGCCGCCGCTCCTGGGAGATCACCCTCGCCCGCGCGCAGCTCGGCCCCTTCGACGTCGTCGTCCTGGACGACGACGTCTCCGCGCCCAAGCCGGATCCCGAGGGCATCCTCCTCGCTCTCCAGCGCCTGCGCGCCGACCCCGAACGCGCGCTCTACGTCGGCGACAGCATTGGCGACGTGCTCGCGGCCCGCGCCGCCGGCGTGCGTCCCGCCGCAGTGCTCTGGTCCAAGCGCGAGGAGGAGCGCGAGAGCTTCAGCGAACGCGCGCGCAAGGAAGGCGCGCTCCTGCTCCGCGAGCCGGCCGAGCTCCTCGCACTCCTCTGAGCCCGCCCGGGCGCGTGCCGGCCCGCACCCGCGCTCCCGTCTGGGCGGGGAAGGACTTCCGCGACCCGCTGGACGGCGACGGCCGCCCGCGCCGGGCGCGGCCGTGAGGCTGGCGGCCCGGAGCAGTGGCTTGCGCCCCGGTTGCCGAGTGCGGGCGCATCGTGGCCGTGGCCGCGTGCGCCGTCCGCGCGCCGGGGCCGGCACGGTTCCGATCCACGGCATCCGCCATCCGTTTGTGACCTTATTTCGCAAGCTTGTTCGCGGTTTGCCAGGCCCCGGCGCCGTGCGCCCGGCCGGGTGTTAACCGGTCAACTGACGGCAGGACAACGAATTATCCCGGTTCGGCCCGACCCTGGTTCGGTCCTTGCCCCGCCCTCGGGCACGGTTCTCAGTGCGTTCCCCCCGCCGGCGCCTATTGGACCGCGGCCACACCCGCTGACCGGGACAATGGCCGGGCGCCGGCCCCGATGACGGGACTCCACAGGAGGCGCACATGCGCTCGAACCGCAGTTGGACCAGCCTCGCCGCCGCGCTGGTCATCGGGGCGGCCGCCGGGTGCGGGGAGCGGACCCCGTTCGACCCTGCGTCCGCGCACTACCGGCCTCAGCTCGCCGTGGTGCCGGGCCCCATCGTGATCGACTTCGAGGGCCTCGTGGCGCTGGAAACCCTCGAGGACCAGTACGCCGACCGCGGAGTCGTGTTCAGCGGGGCCGCCGCGATCGACACCTCGCAGCTCGAGCCCAAGTTCATCGAGCCGCGCTCGGGCATCGGGATGGCGTTTAACTGCGTGAACCTGACCTTCTGCGGCCCGCTGGTCGTGAGCTTCCCGGACGGCGCGATCGCGGTGGGCGCCCACGTGACCGGCTTCGAAACCGTCACGCTCACGTGCTTCGACGCCGCAGGCACGCCCCTCGGCAGCGCGGCCACGCCCGGCCGCAACGTGAAGGAGAACCCGGAGGGGATTCCGAACAACTTCTTCATCGAGGTGGCCGCGCCCGGCATCGCGAGCTGCTCGTTCCAGTCGGCCACCATCGACAGGGACTTCGTGATCGATGACTTCACGTTCACGCCCGCGCCGAAGGAGGTCGTGGTGCGCGTCCAGGTGCAGCAGGGCGCGATCAACCTGGGCTCGCGGGGCCTGTTGGCCGTCGCGATCCTGTCCGATGCCGGCTTCGACGCGGTTGCCGACGTGAATCTCCGGACGGTCACCCTGGGCGACGGCTCCGCGGAGGACACGCCGATGGCGCGGCACCGCAACGGCAGGTACCTGGCCAGCGGCGAGGACGTGGACGGCGATGGCGACCGGGATCTCCTGATGCACTTCTCCACGCCCTCGCTGGTCAAGAACGGGGACCTGACTGCGGCCACCACGGAGCTCGTGGTCCGCGGCGCCACGAAGGGCGGGCTCGCGTTCATCGGCTCGGACGACGTCAGGATCGTGCCGTGAGCGCGTAGAACACAGCAACACAACCCCGACCTCGGGGCCGGCGTCCGTGCCCGGGCTGGGCCTTCCTTCGCAGCCCAGCGACGCCTCGCAACCCAGTTCGCGGCGCGGCGCCGGCCCTTCCTCTTGCTTCACTCCCGGGGAACGGCGATTTCTCTTCGGCGGTAGCAGGCGCTGAACCCGTTACAGTTTGAACACCCGGGAGCGTACCCGATATGCTGCACACGGCCCGTCTTTGCGCCCTGACCACCTTTGTCGCCGCAGCGCCTCTCGCGCTGGTCGGCTGCACGCGTGCGGCCACCGGTGCGCCGGAACCCTCGCCCCGGCCCACTCCCTTCCCGGTGGACCCGGCGCCGTTCCTCGCCCAGCAGCCGCCGCGCCCCGTCCCCTACCCCGTCTTCGAGACGGCGGCGTTCCGGCGAGCGGTCGAGAACGGCACCCGTACCCGCACCGGTCGCCCGGGGCCGAACTACTGGCAGCAGTACGCGGACTACCGGATCGAGGCCGAGCTGGACCCGGCGACCGCACGGCTCACGGGCCGTAGCACCGTCCGCTACCACAACCGCTCGCCGCACGCGCTACAGCGCCTCGCCGTCCACCTCTACCAGAACGCGCACCGGCCGGACGCGATGCGCAACCGTGTCGTCCCCATCACCGAGGGCGTGGAGCTGCGCCGCGTCGCCGTGAACGGCCGCGAGCTGCGCCCCCGCGTCCAGGCCAGCGGTGCGTCTGGCTACGTCGTGAACGGCACCATTCTCCCCATCCCGCTCGCCGAGCCGCTCCCACCCGGCGGGAGCGTGGAGCTCGAGTTCGCCTGGTCGTTCACCGTCCCTTCGCTCGGCGCACCGCGCATGGGCCAGGACGGCGAGGTCTTCTACCTCGGCTACTGGTATCCGCAGCTCGCCGTCTATGACGACGTCAACGGCTGGCAGACCGACCCGTACATGACCAACGGCGAGTTCTACATGGGCTACGCCGACTACGAGGTCGCGCTGACCGTGCCGGAGGGCTGGCTCGTCGCCGCGACAGGCACGCTCCAGAACCCGGAGCAGGTGCTGTCCCCTGCCGTGCGCGAGCGGCTCGACCGCGCGCGCCGCTCGGGCGACGTCGTCCGCATCGTGACGCCGGAAGACCGCGGCGCGGGACGCGCCACCGCGCGCGGCTCGAACGGCAAGCTGACCTGGCGCTTCCGCGCGCAGAACGTGCGCGACTTCGCGTGGGGCGCGTCGCGTGAGTACGTCTGGGACGCCACCCACGCCATCGTCGGCGACCACGACGCGGACGGGCGCCCGGACACGACGATGATCCACGCGCTCTACCGCCCGGACCGCGGCTGGACCGAATGGGCCCGCTACGCTCGCCACTCCGTCGAGTTCCTGTCGCGCCTGCTTTGGCCCTACCCCTGGCCCCACATGACCGCGGTCGAAGGGTTGATCAGTGGCGGCATGGAGTACCCGATGATCACGCTCATCGGCGGCGCGCGTGACTCCATCGCGCTGTACTCCGTGACCGTGCACGAGATCGGGCACATGTGGTTCCCGATGATGGTCGGCTCGGACGAGAAGCGCTTCGCCTGGCAGGACGAGGGCCTCACCCGCTTCAACCAGTCGCTCGGCATGGCGGATTTCTTCCGCGGCTACGATCGCTTCGCGCAGTCGATGGACGCCTACGCGCGGATCGTGCAGCAGGGCGACGAGGTCGAGATCATGCGCCACGCCGACCTCTACCCCGTCGGCAGCGCGGCCTTCGGGGTGGCCAGCTACGAGAAGACCTCTCTCGTGCTCCGCGCGCTCATGGGCGTGCTGGGCGAGGAGACCTTCTTCCGCGCGCTGCGCGAGTACGGCACCCGCTGGCGTGACAAGCACCCCACGCCCTTCGACTTCTTCAACACCGTGGAGGATGTGGCCAGCCGCGACCTGGATTGGTTCTGGACGCCGTGGCTCTTCGAAACCTGGACGCTCGACCAGGCTCTCGGCCCCGTCACGCCCGCGGGCGGCGCTCTCGAGATCGTGGTGGAGGATCACGGCCTCGCGCCCATGCCGGCACGCGTGGTCGTGACCCGGGCGGATGGATCGACCGAACGCCACGACGTCCCCGTCGAGGTATGGCTGAGTGGGGCGCGCCGCCACGTGCTGCGCATCGCCGCCGAGCCGGCCGTCACCCGCATCGAGATCGACCCCGAACGCTGGTTCCCGGACATCGACCGCGGGAACCAGGTTTGGATCGCAGCGGCGGGGAGCTAGCGGTCCCGATTCGGACGCGGGCCGGCGCAGCGCGGGGCTTGCCGCCCCGCCCGCCGGCCCTATCTTCTGTGACCGGTCTGATAACGGTTGACCCACCCCGACGCTCCGGCCCGGGCGCGGCCCGGGCGGGGCCACACCGGACGGAGCCGACATGCATCCCACGCATCGCGCGCTGGTCCTCGCCTGCGCGCTCGGCCTGGTGGCCGGGCCGGCAGGCGCCGCAGCCCAGTCCGTGCTCGAACGCTCGCCGAACCTGGGCGGCGCCTGGGTCGGCCAGCCCGGCACGCTCTACTTCAACTTCCTGCACCGCTTCAACGTCGGGGACCCGCCGATCCGGAAGGTGACGAACACGCCCACGTTCCTGCTCGGGGCGGGCCTGCCGGGAAACACGATGGTCGCGTTGCAGTACGCGACGAGCTCGCTGGTGGCGGGCCCGGCGGAGCCGAACGAGCTGGAGCTGGGCGGTCGCTGGAGCGCCTTGCGGCAGGAGGCGGGCGCGGCGCTGGACCTGGCCGTGCAGGCGGCGTACAACACGGCGGCCGGCAGCCCGGACGCCGAGGTGACGCTCGCGCGGCAGTTCGGGGCCGTGCGGCTGGCCGCGGCAGGGCGCGTGCTCGGCCGCGGCTACGACCGGGACACGGTCCGTTACGCCATCGGCGGCGGCGCAGTCGTGAAGCTCGGGCGGTACTTCGCGGTCGCGGGAGACGTGGTCTCCCTGCTGGACCGGTCGGACGACGAGGCACTGGCGTGGAGCGCGGCGCTGCAGATCGCGATCCCCTACACGCCGCACACCCTCTCGCTGCACGCGACGAACACGAACACGGCGACGCTCCAGGGCTCTTCGATCGGCCTGGAGGACGCGGATGGACGGAGCCTGACGCGTTGGGGCTTCGAGTTCACGATCCCGATCACGCTATCGCGCTACTTGGGCGGCCGGGCGCCGGTCGCGGCGGCGCCGCCGGCCGGGCGGGTCGCCTCCGGCGAGGTGGTGCGCGTCGCGATGCGGCAGATCGCGTTCGCGCCGGCCCACATCGAGGTCGCGGCGGGCACGACCGTGGAGTGGGTCAACGAGGACCAGCTCGTCCACACCGTGAAGGCGGATGACGGGAGCTGGGACTCGGGCGACATCGCGCCGGGCGGGTCCTGGCGGCACACCTTCGACCGTCCGGGCACCTACACCTACACGTGCACGCCGCACCCCTTCATGAAGGCGGTCGTCGTGGTGAAGTAGGGCAGACATCGACTTCGGGGAGGGGCGCAGCGGCGCAGCCACCGGCGGTGGAACCGATCGCCGCCGGCAGGTCGATGGACCGTTGCCGCCCCTCCTGCATCCGTGCGGCCGCCGCCGGTGCCGCGAGCCGTGCACCCGGCCGCGGCGCCGCTGCGCTCCCGCCACCGACACTCCTGCTCGCGCCGTATGCCGGTCCACCCCTTGCACAGTCCATTTCCCGGGTTTCATCCCCGAGGGAGGTTCGGGCGTGAGCAAGCGATGGATGATGCTGTGCGCGGCCGTGGCCGGCCTCGCGCTGGCCGGCTGCAGGGTGGAGCAAACGGAGGAGGCGCAGCCGCCGGATGTCCAGGTCGAGCCCGGCCAGCTCCCCGAGTATGAGCCGGAGCCGGGGCAGGTCGAGGTGCGGCCGGACACGCAGCGCATGGTGGTCCCGAACGTGGACGTCGACCGGCCGGACCAGCACCAGTCGGGGGCGCAGCAGGAGCAGCGGTAATCGCGCGGAGCCGCGGCGGCACCGGCGCGCGGCTCAGGGCCCGCCGTCAGCCGAGCCGGCTCAGGCGGACGGCGGGCAGAAGCGCCTCGTAATCCGAACGGCGGATCAGGTCCGCGCCGCCCGCGAGGAGCACGGCCGTTCCCGCGGCGACGGCGCACCGTAGCGCGTCCGGTGGTTCCGCCCCCGCCTCCAGCTCCATGACCAGCGCGGCGAGGAACGCGTCGCCGGCGCCGACCGCGCTGCCGTCCGGGACCGGGGGCGCGGCGGCGTGCCAGGCGGCGTCGGCCATGGCGATCACCGCGCCGTCGGCGCCCAGCGTCACCGCGGCGAGGGCGGGGCCGAAGCGCAGCAGCGCGGAGGCCGCGCGGCCCGCCGCCGCGATGTCGCCCTCCTCGATCTCGGCTCCCAGCAACCGGCCGGCCTCGTGGCGGTTGGGAACGAGCAGGTCGCAGCCGGCTTCGGCCGCCAGGCGCAGCGCCGGCGTGTCGCAGTCCGGGACCGCCCGCGCGCCGACCGCGCGCGCCATGCTGCCGATCTCCGCGTACAGGTCCGGTGGCAGGCCGGGTGGCAGACTGCCGCAGCAAGCGACCCAGCGCGGCCGACGCGCGCGCAGCTCCGCGCGCACGGCTTCGCGCAACGCCTCCGCGTCCGCCGGCCCGAGCGTGGGCCCGCGAGGGTTGAGCAGCAGGGCGCGGCCGGTGGCGCGTTCCCGCACGCCCACGAACACCCGCGTCTCGCCTGCGATCGGCACCACGCGCAGCGGTGTGCCTTCGGCGCCGAGCATCTCCTCCAGCTCCCGACCCACTCGCCCGCCGAGCGCCGCGAGCGCGCGCGCATCCGCGCCCAGCGCGCGCGCGGCGCGCACGACGTTGATCCCCTGCCCACCCGGCCGGCCCCGCGGCGTGTCCAGCCGGTTCGCATCATCCCAGGCGAGGCGGTCGGCCTCGAAGAGGAGATCGAACGACGGATTGGGGGTGATGGTCAGGAGCATACGGGGCGCACGTGCACGCGTGCGGCGTCACACCTTGATGAAGATCCGCTTCCGGTACAGCGCCCACATCACGCCCAGCCACAGCAGCACGTAGGTCACCGCGTACGCGAGTGACGCGTCCACCGGCGCGAGCCAGGAGGCGTAGAAGTTCCGGAAGATCCACGTCTTGAGCGCCACCTCCTGGCCCTCGGCGCCCACGCGGATGAGGTTGAGGATGCGCGCGAAGAGACTGGAGAGGAAGAACGCCGCGATCGCGTTCATGCCGTAGACGATGAAGGGCTTGGCCCAGAGCCGGTTCCCGCGCACATCGATCAGCCAGTAGCAGAGCGCGAGGACGTGACACGCCATGCCCCCGGTGAACACCACGTACGAGCTCGTCCACAGCGGCTTGTTGATCGGGAAGACGGCGTTCCACACGAGGCCGAGGAACAGCCCGACGTTGCCCGCCACGAACAGCCCGACGGTCTTCTCGAGCGGCGTACGATCCGAGCGCAGCCACCGGCCGGTGAGCACGCCGAGCAGCACCGTGCCGATCGCCGGGAGCGTCGAGAGCAGGCCCTCCGGGTCCCACGTCCGGCTCTGTGACCACAGGTGCTGCGTGCCGAACACGGCGCGGTCGAGCCACGCGCCCAGGTCCTGGCCCGGCTCGAGCACACCCGCGGCGCCGCCGGGCACGGGCACGAGCGTGAGCAGCGCCCAGTAGCCGAGCAACAGCACGGCGCACAGCAGCGCATGGCCCCGCCACCTCAGCCAGAGGACGGCGGGGGTCGCGCACAGGTATGCGAGCGCGATGCGCTGGAGCACGCCGGGGATGCGGATCGTCGAGAGGTCGTAGCGCGGGAAGCCGTGCAACACGAGCCCGAGCGCGAACAGGATGGCCGCCCGCCTCGCCGCCTTGGCGAGCAGCGCGCCGCGCCCGGCCCCGCGCGCCTCGAGCCGCTCGAACGACAGCACCATCGCCACGCCGACGATGAACAGGAAGAACGGGAAGATCAGGTCCGTCGGCGTCCAGCCGTGCCACTCCGCGTGGCGTAGCGGCGGGTAGATCGCGGACCACGTGCCCGGGTTGTTCACGAGCAGCATGCCCGCGATGGTCAGCCCCCGGAACGCGTCCAGGGACGCGAGTCTGCCCATCCTCCCGGCCGCCTCCGCTGCGGGGGCGGGGGCGGCCGGGCGCTCCAGCGTCGTGGGATCCGT
Source organism: Longimicrobiales bacterium (assembly GCA_036563975.1). GTDB lineage: Bacteria > Gemmatimonadota > Gemmatimonadetes > Longimicrobiales > RSA9 > RSA9. Next base: position 17,094 of record DATCLK010000080.1, read on the forward strand.
CAAAGCCTGCGACTCCGTCGGTTGGTGATCGTTGCTGCTACCGCTCCTCCGCACCCGCCGGGCTACTGCGCCGTGGTCGTCGCCCGCTCGCCCCGCGCGTGCCGCTCGAACCAGCTCCGCAAGTAGAGCTGCGTGCGCATGAAGTTCGACGGCCGCGAGGTCGTGCCGTGGTACTCATCGCGGAAGCGGATCATCGCCGTCGGCACCTTCCGGATCTTCAGCGCCTGGTAGAACTCCTCGGTCTGCGAGATGGGCGTACGCAGGTCCAGCTCGCCGGTCATCAGCATGGTCGGCGTCTTGACGTTGCCCACGTACATGAGCGGCGAGCGGCGCAGATGCTCGCTCGGGTCGTCCCACGGCAGCTTGGCGAAGTTGCGGTACCAGTTGGGGCCGTCCGTCGTCCCCACGAAGCTGAGCCAGTTGGTGACCGGACAGTTGGCGGACGCCGCGGCGAAGCGATCCGTATGGCCGACGATCCACGCCGTCAGCACACCGCCGCCGCTGCAGCCGTACACGAACAGGTTCTGCGGGTCCACGTACCCGCGCTGGATCAGCGTGTCCACGCCGATCATCAGGTCGTCGTAGTCCTTGCCCGGGTACGCGTTCTTGATCGCGTTGCCGAACGCGCTGCCGTAGCCCGAGCTGCCGCGCGGGTTGGTGTACAGCACGACGTAGCCGTTCGCGGCGTGCTCCTGCCACGCGAAGTTGAAGCCGGTGGTGTACATGCTGTGCGGCCCGCCGTGGATGCTCAGCATCATGGGATACTTGCGCGACGGGTCGAAGTCCGGCGGCTTGACGATCCAGCCCTGGTTGCGGAAGCCGTCCACCGACGTGTACCAGATCTCCTCGACCTCGCCCAGCTCGATGCCGGCGAGGATGTCATCGTTCACGGCGGTGAGCTGGCGGATCTGGCGGGGGGCGCGGAGCGAGAACGCGACCACGTCCTCCGGCTTCTGCGCGCTGGTCAGCACGCCCACGGCGTTGCCGTTCTTGCTGACGTCCGTGACCGTGAGCACGTGCTTGCCCTCGGTCACCGCGCGCACCGGCCCGCCGCGCACGGGCGCGAAGTACAGGTTGCGGACGCCCTCGCGGCTGACGTTGAAGTAGATGCCGCTGCCATCCGGCGCCCACATCAGTCCCTGGGGCGAGCGGTCGAACCCCTCGGTGAGGAGCCGCGGGTTCGAGCCGTCGGCGTCCATGACGTAGAGGTTGGACTCGACGAATGTGTCGTCGGTCCAGTCGTAGCCGGTGTAGGCGATGAAGCGGCCGTCCGGCGAGACCAGGGGGTTCCCGTCCGGGCCCCGGCGGTTCGTGAGCTGGCGGATCTCACCGGTGACGATGTCCACGGCGTAGATCTCGGACTCCCGCCACTGGTACTCCGCATCCGGCACGCGCAGCGAGCTGAAGACGATCGTCCGCCCGTCGGGCATCCATTCCGGCGCGCCGTGGTCCCAGTCGCCGCTCGTGACCTGCCGCGGCGTGCCGCCGTCCGCCGGGACGACGAAGATGTGCCGGAACCCTTCCTCCGTGAACCCGATGCGGTCCTGCCGGTAGTCCAGCCGCGTGATGATCCGCGGCGCCTCCGTCCAGCGCGCGCCATCGGGACGCGCGGGCAGGTCGATCCGCCAGGTCTCGCGCTTCGGCACCAGCATGTTGAACGCGATCCACTTCCCGTCCGGCGACCACGCGATGTTCGAGGGCGCGTGCTCGAGGCGCGTGATCTGCGACGTCGCCCCCTCCGCGTCCATCCAGCGCACGAAGATCTGCGTACCGCTCGGCTCGCCGCGGGCGAGGTAGGCGATGCGGGTGCCGTCCGGCGACCAGCGCGGCGAGGAGCCGTCCACCAGGAACCGGTTCTTCGAGCCGTCCGCGTTCATGATCCAGAGGGACGACTCCCACCGGTCGTTCATCTTGTCCACCCAGCCGCGCGTGTAGATGATCTGCGAGCCGTCCGGCGAGAACCGGGGATCCGATACGCGCTCCCACTCGAGGTAGAGGTCGAGCGTCAG
>DATCLK010000081.1:0-25729 GCA_036563975.1 Longimicrobiales bacterium
GGCGTGCGCCGCGCCATCGCCGCCGGCGCTGCGCTCGCCTTCCTCCTCGTCTGGCCGCTGGTCGCCAGCCGGTCCGGCGGTGACGCCCTCGAGATCCACGCCATCGACGTGGGGCAGGGGGATGCTTTCGCGATCCGCACGCCCGACGGCCGCTGGATCCTGGTGGACGCCGGCCCCCGGACGGACCGCTACGACGCAGGCCGGGCCCGCGTCGTCCCCTACCTCCTACGTCGGGGAACCCGCCGCGTGGACGCGCTCATCCTCACGCACCCGGACGCAGACCACATCGGCGGGGCGGCTGCGGTGCTGGATGCGCTCGAGGTCGGGGTCGTGGTGGACCCCGGCCAGCCCGCCGGCAAGCCGCTCTATATCGACCTCCTGCGCGAGGCGACGCGCGAAAACGTGCGGTGGCTCGCCGCGCGCTCGGGCCGCGAGCTGCGCGCCGGCGACGTCGTCCTCCACTTCCTCCACCCCGAGGAGGAACCCGGCGCGAACTTCCTTGACGGCCAGCCGACGGCAAACGAATTTTCAGTCGTTTTCAGGCTGACGTACGGCCGCTTCGCAGCGTTGTTCACGGGCGATGCGCCCGCGGCAGTCGAGGAGCGACTCGTCGCCCGGCACGGCGCCGCGCTTCGCGCGCAGGTGCTCAAGGTCGGGCACCACGGCAGCAGCACGTCCACCTCCGAGGCGTTGCTCGCCGCCGTCGAGCCGGAGATCGCGCTCCTCTCGCTCGGCCGGCACAACCGGTACGGGCATCCGGCCCCGGCCGTGATCCGGAGGCTCGAGCGGCACGGGGTTCGCATGCTGCGCACCGACCAGAGCGGGCACGTCACCCTCCGCGTCCAGCCGGACGGCCGCATCGAGGTGGAGACCACGCGATGATCGATTGCCTGCTCCGTGCACTGGTCCGCGAACGGGTGGAGACCGCGGAGCCTCTGCCACCCGGCGTTTCGCTCCGCCGTGCGCGCTGGCTGCCGGCCCTGGGCGGCCTCCTTTCAGGAATGGGCCGACCGGCGGCCGCCGTGACGCTCGGCCGGACCATCATCGTCCACCCGGCCGCTCGCATCACCCCTCGGCTGTTGCGCCACGAGCTCGCCCACGTGCGGCAGTGGCAACGGCGCCCGCTCGTGTTTCCGCTGCTCTACATCCTGAGTCACCTGCGCCACGGGTACGAGTCCAACCCGTTCGAGGTGGAGGCCCGCAACGCCGAGCGGGACGAGCCGGCCGGGGACGCGCCGGACGCGCCCGCGACGCCCGACCGGAGGCAGCCATGACCTCTGTCGTCACCATCGATCGCCACATCATCGAGCAGGAACGCAAGTATCCGCAGGCGACCGGCGCGTTCAGCAACATCCTGTACGACATCGCGCTGGCCGCCAAGATGATCGCCAGGGAGGTGAACAAGGCCGGGCTCGTGGACATCCTGGGCGCCACGGAGCGCACCAACGTGCATGGCGAGACGGTGAAGAAGCTGGACGAGTACGCGCACGAGGTGTTGTTCAAGGCGCTCGACCACGGCGGCTACCTGTGCTGCATGGCGTCCGAGGAAGCCGAGGACATGCTCGAGATCCCGCCGCAGTTCCCCACCGGCAAGTACGCGCTTCTCTACGATCCGCTGGACGGCTCCTCGAACATCGAAGCCAACGTCTCGATCGGCACCATTTTCTCCGTGCACCGCAAGGTCTCGAACGCGGAGCGCGGCTCGCTCGAGGATCTGCTCCAGCCCGGCAGCCGGCAGGTCGCGGCGGGCTACGTCGTCTATGGCTCGTCCACCATGCTGGTCTACACGACGGGGAACGGCGTGCACGGCTTCACGCTAGACCCCTCGATCGGCGAGTTCCTGCTCAGTCACCCGGACATCAAGATCCCCACGCCGCCGCAGCGGATCTACAGCGTAAACGAAGGCAACTACCGCAACTGGTCGCCGGGCCAGCGACGGCTGGTGGACCACCTGAAGGGACTGGACGGAGAGGGAAGCACGCCGTTCTCCGCTCGCTACATCGGGTCGCTGGTCGCCGACTTCCACCGCACGCTGTTGTACGGCGGGCTGTTCATGTATCCCGCGGATGCCAAGAACCCGCACGGCAAGCTCCGGCTGCTGTACGAGGCGGCGCCGCTGGCGTTCGTGTGCGAGCAGGCGGGCGGACGCGCCTCGGACGGCGAGCGGGACATCCTGGAGATCCAGCCGGAGGCGCTGCACCAGCGGACGCCGCTCTACATCGGCTCGCGGGAGTTCGTCGACCTCGCCGAGTCGTTCCTTACGGAGGACCGCGAGCCGGCGAACGCGGGCGCGGTGTGATGCCGAACCCGACGGACGGACAGCCGCCGAAGGGTCGGCGGATTCAGGGCTGGTCGGGCGCCAGGATGCCGGCCTCGATGTAGCGGCCGATGGCCAGGCCGGTCAGGTCGTAGGCGACGCGCGGCTCGAGCCCCAACTCGTCGCGGATCACGTTCTCCCGCCGGATCGCGCACGACGTCCAGGCCGGCTGCCCGGGCTGGGGATCCGGGCACCCACCCTCGATGCTGCGGCTCGCGGCGAGCGGGACGACGTGGCCGTAGATCTCGTGGATCAGGATCCGGTCCACGTCCGCCTCGAAGGCGCTCCGGGGCAGGTCGGTCCGGCGCCACAGGCGCTCGAGGCGCGGGAGGTCGATGGTGACCACGGCGCCCGCGATCTCGCCGTTGTCGTCCCGGAGCGGGATGACCTCTCCGAGGTGCTGGGGGCTGTAGTGCTCGAGGCCGCGGACCATGGAACGGACTGCCGCGGGCCCGGCCACGATCACGTAAAAGCCCGTGGCGTGGATCGAGTCCATGCCCGCGCGCCAGGTGGCGGAGCGACGCTCGAGGGCGTCCATCCGCGCGGCGAGCAGCTCGTCCGCCACGGTGACCTTGCCGACGACGCGCACGGGTGCGGGCGCCTGCACCTGCGGCCTCGGCCGGGCGGCGGACGTGCACCCGAGCGCTGCGGCGAGCATCAGCAGCAGGGCCGCGCGGGCGCTCGCCGCCGGACCCGCCGGGCTCCTCCTCCACCTCTCCATGCGACCCCCACCCCGAAAGCAAAGGCGGCCCGTCGCGGGCCGTCCCGTTCGTTCGTGCCCTGTTCCCGGCGAGGCGCTCACGCGCGTCCGCCGCGCAGCCGAAAGGGTGCAAAGGGTATGCCCGGCCGGTTTCTGGCCCATCGGGCGAGGCGGGCCGGCCCCGGTCGGCGTCCACCAGCTCCGTGGCGGCCGCGCGCCAAGTCACGCGCTAGCGGGTCACCGTGGCGGAGGCACCGTTGGCGTCCGCCATTTGTTTGGCAGCCGCGCGCCGATCGAGACCTCGGGGCCGGCGCGTCGGGCCCGCAGGCGGTCGGCCGGGGGGATGAGGAGGCGGCCGGCGAGGGAGGGCAGGGGGCTGCCGGGGGCGTACCGGCCGGGTGCCGGGTCGCGGCGGCAGGTGGGAGCCGGCGGGGGGGCGCGCCGGCCAGGTTGGTGCCGAATAGCGGGCGGCAGGTGGACGTCGGCGGGCAGGGGGGCGATGGAGCGGCTGCCAGCGTTTTCGCAGAACGTTGCGCACCCGTTATCGCGCCTTTGCAATCATCCTTGACACTCCTCCGCCGCCCCCGGTAACTTCGCCGCGCCATCACTGACGTGATCGTTCCCGCCTCGGTGGGGCGGCCGGCGCCCCAATCGGCGCGCGGGCCGAACACCGCTCGGAGGGTGAGCGCTACCCCCAACCATAACATTCGGAGGCTGCTTCGTATGCGGTTCGGCAACTGGGCTGCTCTCGCGGCCGCCTGCTTAGCTTGCTTCGTGGCGGCAGGAGAGCTGTCAGGCCAGGGAGTGACGACGTCTTCGATCGCCGGTGTGGTGACCGATGCGCGCGGCAACCCCGTGGCGGCGGCATCCGTGGTTGCCGTCCATCTACCGTCCGGAACCACCTACCAGGGCGTCACGCGCGCAGACGGGAGATTCACCCTGCCGGGCATGCGGATCGGCGGACCCTACCGCGTCACTGTTTCACACCTCGGCTTCGAGCAGCAGCAGCGGGACAACGTCTACCTGAACCTCGGCGTGGCGACAGACCTGCAGTTCACGCTGCAAGAAACCGCCATCGAACTCGCCGGGCTCACCGTGACCGCCGAGGCCGGCGTCTTCAGCTCGGAACGGACGGGCGCCGCGACCTCGGTGACCAGGGATGCCATCCAGGCGCTGCCGACCATCTCGAGGCGCATCGAGGACTTCGCGCGCCTGACGCCGCAGTACAGTGGAGGGCCGTTCGGGAATTCCTTCGCCGGCCAGGACAACCGGCTCAACAACATCAGCGTCGACGGATCCTACTTCAACAACCGCTTCGGCCTGGCCGGCCAACCCGGCGATCGCACCGGCGTCGCCCCGATCTCGCTGGACGCGATCGAGCAGGTCCAGGTCAACATCGCTCCCTACGACGTCCGGTACGGGAACTTCGTCGGTGCCGGCGTGAACACGGTCACCCGTAGCGGCACCAACACGCTGCGGGGGTCCCTCTTCTACCGGTTCAGGAACCAGGACCTGGTCGGCGACGAGGCCCGGGGCGCCGAGTTCGACCCCGGCGAGTTCGACTTCACCGAATTCGGCGGTTGGCTCTCGGGCCCCATCATCGAAAACAAGCTCTTCTTCTTCACGAGCTTCGACCGCGAGAGCACGACGAGGCCCGGAACGACCTGGTTGGCCGCGCGCGACGGCGGGTCGACGTCGACGAACGTGACACGCGTGCGCGCGGAGACGCTCGACTCCCTCAGCGCATTCCTCCGCGATAACTTCGGCTACGAGACCGGGCCCTACGAGAGGTACACCTTCGAGACGCCGGGGACCCGGTTCCTCGCGAAGCTCGACTTCAACCTCGACGAGCGGAACAAGCTGAGCCTTCGCTACACGCACCTCGATTCGAGCGACGACGTGCTTCTCTCCACGTCCTCGTCGCTGGGCCGTGGCCGCTCTCGAGACGAGAACTTCCTCCACTTCGCCAACTCGAACTACAGGATTCTCGAGAACATTCGCTCGATCGTCGGTGAGTGGAATGCGAGCATCGGCGATAACAAGGCGAACAACCTGATCATCGGATACTCGTACCACGACGAGAGCCGCGAGCCGGTCGGGCAGATGTTCCCCTTCGTGGACATCCGCGAGGGTGGCCGACCCTTCACCTCGTTCGGTTTCGAGCCGTTCACGCCGAACAACGAGTTGCGCTACAGCACGTTCCAGATCCAGAACAACTTCTCGATCTTCAGCGATCGGCACACCTGGACGTTCGGCGTCACCGCCGAGCGGTACGAGTCGGAGAACGTGTTCTTCCCCGGCTCACAGAGCGTCTACGTGTACGAGTCGCTCGAGGACTTCTACACGGACGCGCGCGACTACCTCGCCAACCCGAACCGCACCACGTCGCCGGTCACGCTGAGCCGCTTCCAGGTCAGGTGGATGAACATTCCTGGCATGGAGAAGCCGATACAGCCGCTCAAGGTGTGGTACCCGGGGGCCTACGCGCAGGACGCGATCCAGGTGAACGACCGGCTGCGCATCACGGCCGGGGTCCGTCTGGACGTGCCGTTCTTCGAGAACACGGCATACGCCAACTCCGACGCCGACAACCTCACGTTCCGCGATGAGAACGGCAGGGAGGTGCGCTACCGCACAGGCGAGCTGCCCGATCCCAAGGTGCTGTTCTCGCCGCGGTTGGGCTTCAACTATGATGTGTTCGGCGACCGGAGCACGCAGCTCCGCGGTGGTACGGGGATCTTCACCGGTCCGCCGCCGTACGTGTGGATCTCGAACCAGATCGGCAACACGGGCGTGCTGACCGGTTTCGAGCAGATCGACAATACCACGAGCCGGCCGTTCCATCCGGATCCGAATCATTACAAGCCGACGGACGTGACCGGGGCTCCCGCCAGATCATACGAGCTCGCGCTGACGGATCCGGATTTCAAGTTCCCGCAGGTCTGGCGTAGCTCGCTCGCGGTCGATCAGCGCCTGCCGTTCGGGTTCATCGGTACGCTCGAAGGGATGTACAGCCGCGATATCAACGGCATCTACTACATCAACGCCAACCTGCCGGCGCCGTCTGAAACGTTGAGGGATGGGTCGCACGAGCGTCCGCGCTGGACGGATTCGTGTCCCGATGCCGGGTTCCAGACCCGGATCCACTGCCACGTCGCCAACGCGATCGTGCTCAAGAACCAGAACGAGGGCTACTCCTGGATGGTCTCTGCCTCGCTGGAGAAGGCCTTCAGCAGCGGTCTGTTCCTGAAGGCGGCGTACAGCTACGGCGAGGCGAAGAACACGGTGGATCCGGGCTCGATCGCGGCGGGCTCGTGGACGGGGAACCAGCACCCGGGTGACCCGAACAATCCGGGCCTGGGTTACTCCTCCGCTTCGCCGGGGCACAGGGTGTTCCTCGCCGGGTCGTACCGGAGCGAGTGGCTGCCGTTCGGCGCCACCACCATCTCGTTCTTCGGCGAGGGCCGCACCCCCGGACGGGCGAGCTACACGTACGCCGGCGACATCAACGGGGACGGCAGCTCGAACGACCTGATCTACGTCCCCCGGGACATCTCCGAGATGAACTTCGAGGAGTACACGCAACCCGCGACCGACGAGGCGCCGGCGCGGACGTTCACCGCGGAGGAGCAGGCGGAGGCCTGGGAGCGCTTCATTCGCCAGGATCCATACCTGAGCAAGCGACGGGGGAAGGTCGCCGAGCGGAATGGCGTCGCCCTCCCGATGGTCTTCCGTCTCGACGCAGCGCTGGAACAGGAACTGTTCACGAACATCGCGGGCCGGCGCAACGGGCTCAGCTTCCGGGTGGACGTCCTCAACCTCACCAATCTCCTGAACCCCGACTGGGGAGTGGCCAAGCGGCTGATCACCACGCAGCCCCTCACGAACGCCAGGGTCGGGTCAGACGGCCGGCTGGTGTATCGCCTGCGCAGTCACAACCCCACGGGTCGGCAGCATGAGCTGATCACGGAGTCGTTCGATTACACTGCCGTCGGAACCGACGACGTCTTCCGGGTCATGTTCAGCTTGCGGTACACGTTCCAATGAGATCCGCGCGGCCATGAGCCGCGGGTGCTGACCGGACCCGACGAGGTCAGGCCCTCCGGTGTCGGGCGACCAAAACACGGCCCGGGCCCGGGGGGCCTGGTCTATTCTGCGCCTCGCTGCCTCGATGGCAGAATCGCCCTCGCGTCGGAGCCGTCGCTCAGCAAGCCAGGGCGGGAGCGCCTCTGGCGCATTGCGACGCCGCTCTCCGGCCGGTGCGGGTTGCCACTCGGCCCACAAATGTTTACCGGCCGATTTCTTAGAGTCGGGCGGGTGAGAGGCCGCCCTCGGCCGCGCCAACGGCTGGACGCGGCTGACCAGGCATGATCCGGGCTCCCTGTCGTCGCCGCGCATTCCGCGGCGGCGATGTCTCACGTACGAACCTAGGCAGTCGTTCTTCATCCCGGGGGGGCGAACACCGCATTTCCGGAGCGCGCAGATGCACGTGAATCGAGACGACTTCCGCCAGACGTGGGTTGCCATCGTGGTGCTTGCCGGATTGAGCCTCGCCGGCTGTTCGGAGGCATTGGGTCCGGAAGAAGAGAAGCGAGCTGCCGAAGCTGCAGTGACCCGATGGATTCAGCAACACCCGGACGGATGGACTCTCGATCTCGTCTCGACGAAGCCGTTGACGCGTCCCGCCTCGTCTCAACCTTGTAGTCAGACGCCTGCGAGCGGGTCGACCGTCCTGCGGCACTCTGCGCGCAACGTCGAAATCGACTTCTTCAAGTGCCCACTTCCGGCGCAACCGAGTCCTGAAGAACTCAGCGCCGCTTTCTCACACGTTGTTCTTCAGCGCCTGCCGCACGGCATCCGGTCGCCGGGCTGGACGTTCGACGTGCTCACTCCGTCCAGCGCAGTGGAGGAAGGCGTTACCTTCGAAACACCAGCGCCATCCCAGCTCTGGATCACCATTCGCACGCCGCTGTACGCCATCTACGGCCACAGCACACGCGCTTCGTGCGAGCCGCCTGCCGACGCTCCGTATTCGGAGGAATGCGATCTCCAGGCGGAGCACCGCGTGCCGCTGACCGTGTCCATTACGGTGCCAGCCTTTCGTTGAGCAGCACCGCGACGACACCATCGTGGCGTTGGTGTGGGATGGGCGGTGAAGGCGTACGTCCCCAGTGATGGCCTCCTGATGGATACCGAGCGCCTCCGCGTGGCGGGGGCGTTCCGCGTTTCCCGGGACTGGCCAGCGCCGCGCTGACGTGCGATCTTTCGCCCATGCAGCAAACTGGAAGATGGGACTGCGGGTTGCCCGGGGCGAGGGCGGCGGCGCGTGGGCGCTCCCGGAGTGCGTCCTGGACGCTCGCCCTCGTGGCGGCCGGGCTCCTCGCGGCGTGCGGGCCGGGCCAGGAACCAGTCCCCGCCAGCCAGGACCCACCGGCCAAACGGGAATCCGCGGCGCCAGGAAGAGGCGAGCCCGGCCTCGAACGCTCTCCTGACCCCGCGCCCCTCACCATCACCGTCCTGCGCGTCTCGTCGGCCGCCGGCGGCGGAGACGCGATCCTGGTCGCCGATTCGGCGATCGACCCGCCGCGGCACGTGCTGATCGATGCGGGAGACGACGCGACCGCCGCACGCGCGCTGCGCGAAGCCGGCCTCCGCACGCTCGACCTGCTCGTCCTGACGCACGCGCACCACGACCACTACGGCGGGATGGACGAGGTGCTGGATGCCGTGACCGTCCGAGCGTTCGCCTTCAACGGCCAGGTCCGTACGGCCACGACGTACCGCCGCTTGCTCGAGCGCATCGAGCGAGAGGTGCCGTTCGTGATCGTCGTTGACTCAGTGCGCCGGGTGCGGCTCGGGGAAGGGGAGGGGGCGACGACGCTCACGCTGCTCCCGCCCTTGCCGAGTTACCTGGGCGCGGACACCGATCGGGGCGAGCGGTTGAACGAGGGGTCGCTCGCGGTGCGCATCGAGCGCGGTGCTTTCTCCTTCCTGACGACCGGCGATGCGGAGCACGAGGCCAATCGTCGCTTCTCGACGCGGTTCCCGGAGCTGGTGGACGTGGACGTGCTGAAGTTGGGGCACCACGGCTCGAGGGACGCAACGGACCCGGCATGGCTCGCGGCCACCACGCCCGAGGCCGCGATCGTGAGCGCGAACGGGACGACGCATCCGCACGCAGCGGTACTCACGCTGCTGAAGGAGCGCGGCATCCCTCTGTACTGCACGCCGCAGCACGGTGCGGTGCGGGTCCGGGTTGCTCCGGACGGCGCCTACCACATCACGACGGGGCTGCCGGCCGTGCGCGAGTGCGCGCCAGGGAGGTCGCAATGAGCGAGGAGCACCTCGAGGAGCACCGGCTCGTGGTGGACCGGTTCGATGGAGACCTGGCCGTCGTCGAGGTCGATGGCACCCGGTTCCTGGATCTGCCGCGCTGGCTGCTGCCACCTGGCACCCGGGAGGACGACGTCGTCCGCATCACGGTGCGGCGCGCGCCCGACGGGACGGTGACGTGTACGGCCCGCGTGGACGCGGCCGCGACCGCCGCGGCGAGGGAGGAGGCGGAGCGACTGGTAGAGAGGCTGAGACGGAAGGACCCCGGCGGCGACATCGTCCTTTGAGGGCGCGGCGGCTCTCTCCTCCGCGGCTCGGCATGAGGAGAGCCAGCCTCTCCGTTTCCCCCACGCGCCTCAGCGGCTCGGCGCAGCCGCGAGCGACGCCGCCTCCGCCTCGGCGGTCAACGCCGCGATCTCACGCTTCACCTCCTCCACCAGCGCGACCTTCTCCTGCCAGTGCAGGAACGCGCTCTCGAAGCCCATGACCGCGATGTCGCACAGCTCCTCCCAGGTGAAGCCTTGATACTGGTGGGCGCGCCAGTACTCCTCGGTCACCGTCGTCGCGCTCATGAGCCGGTTGTCCGTGTTCAGCGTGACCACCAGGTCGTTGTCGTAGTAGAGGCGGAGCGGGTGCTCTTCGAAGCTCGCAACGGCGCGCGTCTGTACGTTGGAAGTGAGGCAGATCTCGAGGGGGATGCGGAAGTCGGCCACGTACTGCATGAGATCCGGGTCCTCGAACAACCGCGTGCCGTGGCCGATCCGGTTCGCCTTACAGTAATGCAACGCCTGGTGGATCGACTCCGGGCCGTACGCTTCGCCGGCGTGGATCGTCGTCGCGATGTTCCGGTTGATCACCGTGTAGAACGCATCCTTGTGCTTCTTCGCCGGGTAGTTGTACTCCGCGCCGGCCAGGTCGAACGCGACCACGCCGCGGTTCTTGAATGCGACCGTGAGGTCCGCCAGGTCCCGCGACGTCTCCGGGCTCATGTTCCGGATCCCGCAGATGATGAGGCCTGTCCGGATCCGGAAGTCGCGCTCCGCGCGGCGCAGCCCGCGTAGCGGCGCCTCGACCGCCTCCGTCGCAGGCATGCCTTTCTCCGTGTGGAGCACGGGCGAGTAGCGGACTTCCATGTAGCGGACGTTCTCGCGGGCTGCATCCTCGGCCAGCTCGTAGGCAATACGCTCGAGCGAGTCCGCGGTCTGCATGACGCGGAGCGTGACCTCGAAGCGCGCCAGATAATCCACCAGCGAGCGTGCGTCCTGGACGTGCATGTAGTCGCGCAGTGCCTCGGGATCCTCGGTCGGCAGCTCGACGCCCTGCTCGCGGGCCAGCTCGATCATCGTCTCGGGCCGCACAGAACCATCGAGATGGACGTGCAGGTCCGTCTTCGGCAGTCTCTCGAGCAGCTCACGGGTAACGCGGATCATAGTCCTCCTGAGATGAAGATGCCGGCGGACGCCCGGCGGCGCCTTCGGCTGTGGGCGCGATGCGGAAACGCGCGTCTTGCGGCGGCCGCGCGGGCTGAGGGAGGGTTTTCAGGTAGTCGAGCAGGGCCTCGGCGGGCCCGCGCGCGACCTCCTCGCGTGCGATCGCCTGAGCGAGCGCGGGGATCTCGGCCTCGCCGGCCAGCATGTCCGCGGGCACGGCCACCGTGTACAGGTGGTCGTCCCAAAGCGTGCTCCCGTCCTCGAGCCGGACGGTCAGGACACGTTGGCCGGGGGGTGCGTCGGCGTCGTAGCGGACGATGGCGCCGCTGAGGCTCGCGACCGGCGGAACGGCTGCCAGCGCTTGCTCGAGCGCGGTCCGCAGCTGCGCGCCGCTCAGGTGGAGCCGCACCAGGCCGCCCGCGGCCGGCAGCACGCGACCGACGGCGCCGCCGTCTGCCACGCCCGCCTCCAGGTCGGCGGCGAGCATGCCGGCAGGCACCAGCGCGAGCTGGGTGCCCGCGGCCCAGCGCAGTGCATCGGCCACGAGGCGGCCGAGCGTGCTCTCGCCACCGCCGCGCAGGGCGGGCGCGGCCAGCACCGGTGTGCCGGGCGGCACGGCCGCCGGGTCCGCAGGGGCGTGCCCCGCCCGCGCGGCGGAGGGGTCTGCCCCCGCGGCGCGCCGCTGCGTCTCTCCGGTTGTATCGGGTGGCGGCGTGTCCCCGACGCGCTCCTCCCGCGCAGCCACCGCCTCCGCGGCCGGGGCGAGGGTGTCGACGGCGGATTGCTCCGGCGTGGGCGGCGCGCCTGGCTCCGGCCGGCCGGCTCCGGCGGGCCGGGGTCCTGCCGGCGTGCACGCCGCGGCGAGGCCGAGTGCCAGTGCCCCGATGCACGCGAGCGGCCGCAGGGATGCGGCCGCTCGCGGCGGGTGCTTCCGAGCTCTGTCCTTCTGCCTACCCATGGGGAGAATCTACGGGCGTCCCCGTTCGCGGGCAAGCCCGCGAGCACACCGGGCCGCCAAACCGGTCGGCGTGCCCGCATCTCTCCGGCGTCCGTCTCAGTCGGCCGCCCCTGCGACGGCCGCCGCTGCCGGCGCCTCCGCGCCCTTCAGCGCCGCCTGCGCGGCGGCGAGCCGGGCGATGGGCACACGGAACGGCGAGCAGGAGACGTAGTCGAGGCCCACCTCGTGGCAGAACTCGACGGAGCGCGGCTCACCGCCGTGCTCGCCGCAGATCCCGACCTTGAGCGCCGGCCGCGTCCGGCGGCCCTCTGTGGTCGCGATCCGGATCAAGCGACCCACGCCCTCGCGGTCCAGCACCTGGAAGGGATCCTCCGCGAAGAGGCCTTCCTGGAGATAGTGCGGCAGGAAGCTGCCCGCATCATCCCGCGAGATGCCGAACGTCGTCTGCGTGAGGTCGTTCGTGCCGAAGGAGAAGAACTCCGCCTCCTCGGCGATGGTGCCCGCCGTCAGCGCGGCGCGCGGCAGCTCGATCATCGTGCCGATCATGTAGGGCAGCTCGATGCCCGCATCGTGCAGCACCTGCTCCGCGACCTTGCGGACCAGCCGGGCCTGGTGGCGCAGCTCCTTCACGTCCCCGACCAGCGGGACCATGATCTCCGGGTACACCTTCACGCCTTCCAGCGTGGCGGCGACGGCGGCCTCGAAGATCGCGCGCGCCTGCATCTCCGTAACCTCTGGGTACGTGATGCCGAGGCGCACGCCGCGGTGGCCGAGCATCGGGTTCGCCTCGTGGTGCCGCTCGACGGCGCGCGCCACCGTGTCCACATCGACGCCCATGGCCCTGGCCGTGGCTTCGATGTCCTCCTGCGTGGCCGGCAGGAACTCGTGGAGCGGCGGGTCCAGCAGGCGGATCGTGACCGGATAGCCGTCCATCGCGCGGAAGATGCCGAGGAAGTCCTCCCGCTGCATGGGCAGGAGCTTCGCGAGCGCGCGGCGGCGGCCCTCCGTGTCCTCCGCCAGGATCATGTCGCGCACGGCGTTGATCCGGTCACCCTCGAAGAACATGTGCTCGGTGCGGCAGAGCCCGATGCCTTCCGCGCCGAACTCGCGGGCCTTGCGCGCATCGGCAGGCGTATCCGCGTTGGTCCGCACGCGCAGCGAGCGGAACGAGTCGGCCCACGCCATGAGGCGCTGGAAGTGCTCGGAGAGCTCGGGCTCGACCGTGGCGACCTTGCCGAGCAGGATCCGGCCGGTGGTGCCGTCCACGCTGATCCAGTCTCCCGCCTTCACGGTCGTGCCGTGCGCGGTGAGCAGGCCGTTCGCGGCATCGATGTGCAGGTCGTGCGCGCCGACCACGCAGCACTTGCCCATGCCTCGCGCGACCACTGCCGCGTGCGACGTCATGCCGCCGCGCGCGGTAACGATGGCGCGCGCCGCGACCATGCCGTGGAAGTCGTCCGGCGACGTCTCCCGCCGGACGAGGATGACGGGCTCGCCGTTGGCGCCGCGCTCGGCGGCCTCGTCCGGGTCGAAGACGACGCGGCCGGAGGCGGCTCCGGGCGAGGCCGGCAGCCCGGTGGCGAGCACGGTGACCTGCGCGTTCGGATCCAGCCGGGGATGCAGGAGCTGGTCGAGCTGGCGCGGATCCACCCGCCGGACCGCTTCCGCCTCGCTGATCAGCCCCTCGTCCACCATGTCCACCGCGATGCGAACGGCGGCCGCGGCCGTCCGCTTGCCGGTCCGCGTCTGGAGCAGGTAAAGCTTGCCTCGCTCGACGGTGAACTCGATGTCCTGCATCTCGCGGTAGTGCCGCTCGAGCAGACTCTGCACCTCCAGCAGCTCACGGTACGCCGTCGGGAGCCGGTGGGCCATCTCCTCGATCGAGACCGGCGTCCGGATCCCTGCCACCACGTCCTCGCCTTGCGCGTTCAGCAGGAACTCGCCGAAGAACTTCCGCTCGCCGGTCCCCGGGTCCCGCGTGAACGCCACCCCCGTGCCCGAATCCTCCCCCATGTTCCCGTAGACCATCGCCATCACGTTGACCGCCGTGCCGAGGTCGTGCGGGATGCCGTGGACCCGCCGGTAGGCGACCGCGCGGTCGATGTTCCAGGAGCGGAAGACCGCCTCGATCGCGCCCCAGAGCTGCTCGTGCGGATCATCGGGGAACGAGCGGCCCGTGCGCTCCGCGACCAGCGCCTTGTATTCTCCGACCAGAGCGCGGAGGTCCTCCGCGTTCAGGTCCGTGTCCGCCTCGACACCGCGCGCGGCCTTCCGCGCCGAGAGCAGCTCCTCGAACGCGTCGTGCGGGACGCCCATCACCACGTCCCCGTACATGTTCACGAAGCGGCGGTACGAGTCGTAGGCGAAGCGTGGATTGTCCGTTGCGCGCGCGAGTGCCTCCGCCGTCCGGTCGTTCAGGCCGAGGTTCAGGATGGTCTCCATCATCCCCGGCATCGAGATCGCCGCGCCGCTCCGCACGGAGAGCAGCAACGGGAAGTCATCGCCGCCGAACGTCTTGCCGGTCTCGCGCTCGAGGCGGGAGAGGGCGGCGGCGACCTGCTCGCGTAGCCCGTCCGGGTAGCGCCCCTCGCGCAGGTAATAGCGACAGACTTCCGTCGTGATCGTGAAGCCCGGTGGTACGGGCACGCCGATGCGCGCCATCTCCGCCAGGTTCGCGCCCTTGCCGCCCAGTAACGCCTTGTCTTCCTTGCCGCCGTCTGCCTGGCCGCCGCCGAAGTAGTAGACGAGACGATCCGCCATGGTGACAGTCTCTTTCCTGGTGATGTGTCCCACTGTGCCCGCCCCCGCGGCACGCCGTCTCCTCTCGGCGCCGTGCGCGGCGCGGCCGGGGCAGAGCGGTCGCGCTTCCTGGTCGCTCGACTAGCAGCGCGTGCCGACCGTGTAGCCCCGTTCCAGGTCTGTGAGCGGCGTCGGGTACTCGCCGGAGAAGCAGGCGTCACAGAACGACGCCTGGCTCCCCGCAACCTCTCGCATCGCGGCGTGCATCCCCTCGAGTGAGAGATACCCGAGCGAGTCCACGCCGAGGCTGTCTCGGATCGCTTCCACGGAGAGACGCGCGCCGATCAATTCCTCGCGCGTGGGCATGTCGATGCCGTAGAAGCATGGCGACCGCACCGGCGGGCTCGCCACCCGGAAATGCACCTCGCGGGCCCCGGCCTCGCGGATCAGCGAAACCAGCCCCCGGCTCGTGGTCCCGCGCACCAGGGAGTCATCCACCACCACGACCCGCTTGCCCTCGATCACCTCCCGGACGGGGTTGTACTTGATCCGCACCTTGAAATCCCGACCCACCTGTGTCGGGTGAATGAACGTGCGGCCAACGTAGTGATTGCGGATCAAGCCCAGTTCGAGGGGGATGCCGCTCTCCTCGCTATACCCCAGCGCCGCCGAGTTGGACGAGTCCGGCACGCTGAACACGCAGTCCCCGTCCGCCGGCTGCTCGCGCGCGAGCTGGCGGCCCAGCGCGCGCCGGGCCCGGTCCACGCTCATGCCCCAGATCTTCGAGTCCGGCCGCGCGAAGTAGATCAGCTCGAAGATGCACGGCGCGATCCGCGGCGCCGGCTGGAGGCCCTCCAGCCGTGTGACCCGCCCTCCCTCGATGCGCAGCACCTCTCCGGGCTCGACGTCGCGCACGTACTCCGCGTCCAGCAGGTCCAGCGCGCACGTCTCGCTGGCGACAATGGATCCGCCGGCGCGCCGCCCCAGGACGAGCGGCCGGAAGCCCCACGGATCGCGCGCCGCGTAGAGGACCGGCCCGATGGTGACCAGCACCGAGAACGCGCCCTGGAGCCGGGAGAGCGCGTCGCGGAGCTGCGCTTCGGGCGTTGGCTCCCGCGACCGCGCGATGAGGTGGACGAGCACCTCCGTGTCCGTCGAGGACTGGAACAGCGCGCCCTCGGCCACCAGCTCCTGGCGCAGCGTCATGCTGTTCGTGATGGTTCCGTTGTGCACCAGCGCGAGGTCGCCCTGGTGGTAGCGGACCACGATCGGCTGCGCGTTCTCCAGGCCGGGCCCGCCGGCGGTCGAGTAGCGCACGTGCCCGAGCGCTGTGCTGCCGGGCAGGCGGCGCAGCACGTCATCATCGAACCCCTCGGCGACCAGCCCGGCCGCCTTGTGCACGCGGGCGCGGCCGTCCTCGATGGCGCAGATCCCCGCGGCCTCCTGCCCGCGGTGCTGGAGGGCGTAAAGGCCGAGCGAGACGAGCTCCGCCGCGTGCTCGATGCCGGAAACCCCGACGATTCCGCACATGACCGATTATAGTACCCCCGACCGGACCGCCCGCTCCGTCACTCCCCGCTCGCCACGGCTTGCTCCATGATCCGCGGGATCGCATTGTGATACACGTCCGCGAGCTCCGCGGCGGGCGCCTCGATCCGGGTGTCCGGGCCGCGGACGACGAACGAGCCGTACACATCCCCGACCGTGCCGATGCGCGCGGCCGGCACGCCGTGCCGTTCGGCGACCTCGATCACCCGCGGCACGTCCGCGGGCGCGCACGATACCACGACGCGGCCCTGCGCCTCCCCGAAGAGCAGGGCGGCGGGCGGCAGGTCATCCTCCAGGACGACGTCCACGCCCAGGGGGCGCTCCGGGTCGGCCAGCGCGGACTCCGCCAGGCACACGACGAGGCCGCCCTCGGCGCAGTCGTGGGCGCTGCGCAGCAGGCCCGCCCCCGCCAGCTCCAGCACCGCCTCCTGCAGGGCCTTCTCGGCCGCCAGGTCCACGGCCGGCGCATCGCCGGCCACGAGCCCGTGGATGAGCTTCAGGTACTCGGATCCGCCCAGCTCGGCCGTGTTGCGGCCGAGCAGGACGATGGCGTCGCCCGGCTCCCGGAACCCGGCGCGGACGTGACGCTCGACGTCGTCCAGCACGCCCACCATCCCGATCACGGGCGTGGGGTAGATCGCGCCGGACGGGCTCTCGTTGTACAGCGACACGTTCCCGCTGACGACCGGCGTCTCGAACGCGCGGCACGCCTCGGCGATGCCGGCGATCGCCTCGCGCATCTGATGGTAGACCTCCGGCTTCAGCGGATTGCCGAAGTTCAGGTTGTCCGTCACCGCGCGGGGCCGCGCGCCCACGCAGACCAGGTTGCGCGCGGCCTCGGCGACCGCGATCATCGCGCCGCGCCGCGGGTTCAGGAACACATACCGGCCGTTGCAGTCCACCGTGGCGGCGATGCCCTTGCGCGTGCCGCGTACGCGCAGCACTCCCGCGTCCCCGCCTGGCGCGATCACGGTGCTGCTGCGCACCGTCGTGTCGTATTGCTCGTGGACCCAGCGCTTCGATGCGATGTTGGGCGAGGCGAGCAGCCGCAACAGGACGGCCGAGGGGTTCTCGATCGCGCGGCTCGGCTCCAGCTCGAGGGGGTCGAAGGCGCGGAGTCGCTGTACGTCCTCGGACTCGACTCCTTCGCGCACGTAGACCGGGCAACCCTTGACCAGCTGCTCGCCCGGGATCTCGCAGACCACCGTCCCGTTCTCACGAACGCGGTACATGCCGTCGTCCGTGACGCGGCCGATGACCGCCGCTTCGAGCTCCCACTTCTCGAGGATCCGGCGCACCTCGTCCTCGTGGCCCGCCTTTGCGACCACGAGCATGCGCTCCTGGGATTCGGAGAGCAGGATTTCGTACGGCGTCATGCCCGGCTCGCGCGTGGGCACGAGCGCGGTGTCGATGTCCACGCCGGTCCCGGCGCGCGCGGCCATCTCGCTCGAGGACGAGGCGAGCCCGGCCGCGCCCATGTCCTGGATGCCGACGATGTGGCCGCTCCGGATCAGCTCGAGCGATGCCTCGAGCAGCAGCTTCTCGGTGAACGGGTCGCCGACCTGTACCTGCGGCCGCCTGGCTTCGCTCCCTTCCTGGAGCTCCTCGCTCGCGAACGTTGCGCCGTGGATCCCGTCCCGACCGGTGCGCGCGCCCACCACCATGATCGGGTTGCCGGGGCCGGAGGCCTCTGCGCGGATCAGGTCCTCGGTGCGCATGAGGCCGATGGCCATCGCGTTGACGAGCGGGTTGCCCTCGTACGCGTCCTCGAAGTAGACCTCGCCTCCGATGTTGGGGATGCCGACGCAGTTGCCGTAGTCGCCGATGCCCTGCACCACACCGGAGAACAGGTACCGCACGCGCGGGTTCTCCAGCGAGCCGAAGCGGAGCGAGTCGAGCACGGCGATCGGGCGGGCGCCCATGGTGAAGACGTCGCGCAGGATGCCGCCCACACCCGTGGCTGCACCCTGGTACGGTTCGACCGCGGACGGATGGTTGTGCGACTCGATCTTGAAGGCGAGGGCGAAGCCGTCGCCCAGGTCGATGACGCCGGCGTTCTCGCCCGGGCCCTGGAGCACCCACGGCGCTTCGGTGGGCAGCGTGCGGAGCAGCGCCTTCGAGTTCTTATAGCCGCAGTGCTCCGACCACAGCGCGCTGAACACGCCGAGCTCGGTGTAGGTGGGCTCGCGGCCGAGGATCTGGAGGATGCGCGCGTACTCCTCCGGCGTCAGCCCGTGCTCCTCGACCAGTGCCGGCGTGATGGGCGGGTCGCCCGGCCGCGGTGCCGGGCCGGTGAGCGTCGCGCCGGTCATGGGCGCCCCGCCGGCGCAGCGGCCGGCGCCTCCTGGCTGTCCCGCGCGGGCGCGAAGGCTGCCCGCAGGTGCGCGCGCATGGACTCGAACACGCCCACGCCGTCCGTCGAACCCAGCAGCGCCTCGACCGCGCGCTCCGGGTGTGGCATCACCCCCAGCACGTTGCCTGCCTCGTTCACGATCCCGGCGATGCCGTTCAGCGAGCCGTTGGGGTTCGCCTCGTCGGTGACGCGGCCTTCGGCATCACAGTAGCGGAACACGACGCGGCGCTCGGCCTCGAGCCGCTCGAGCGTGGCGGGGTCCGCCACGTAATTCCCCTCGCCGTGGGCGATGGGGATGCGCAGCACCTGGCCCTCGCGGTACGCGGTGGTGAAGGGGGTGTCCGCGTTCTCGACGCGCAGCCGCACCCACCGGCCAATGAAGCGGAGCGATGCGTTGCGCACGAGTGCGCCCGGCAGCAGCCCTGCCTCGCACAGCACCTGGAACCCATTGCAGGTCCCCAGCACGAGTCCCCCGTTCTCGGCGAACCGCCGCACGGCGTCCATGACGGGGCTGAAACGGGCGATCGCGCCCGCGCGCAGGTAATCCCCGTAGCTGAAGCCGCCGGGCAGGATCACGATGTCCGGCTCCCGGAGGTCGCGCTCGCGGTGCCAGACGAAGTACGCATGCGCGCCGAGCACGTCCTTGGCGGCGCGGTAACAGTCGTGATCGCAGTTCGAGCCGGGGAACGTGACGACGGCGACGCGCAGCTCAACTGATGTTCTCGAGGTCAATCTCGTAATCCTCCGTGATCGGGTTGGCCAGCAACCGCCGGCACATGTCCTCGGCTCGGGCGCGCACCTCCTCCGGCGTCGCGCCGGCCAGCTCGAGACGCACGAGCCGCCCGACGCGCACGTCCTCCACGCCCGTGAACTCGAGTGAGCGCAGCGCGTTCTGCACTGCCTTGCCCTCCGGATCCAGCAGGCCCTCCCGGGGCACGATCCGGATCTCCACCAGGTATCGATTCACTCGGATCCCTCCTCCGCGACCTTCCGGCCTCCCTCCCGGCCCACATCCACTCGCCGACGGCGGTACGGCCGCCAGAGGCGGCGGGGAGGGGCCAGCTCGTGGTAATCCAGCTCGCGCAGCTCCGCGTCTGCTTCGTCGCCCTCTTCCGTGTCCAGCAGCAGGTCGCGGTCGGGCAGGCGCTCGAAGAAGCCCAGCGCGAGCGCCTTCAGCACGCCGTAGGAGACGTACGCGATGCACGCCGGGAAGAAGAAGAGCGCCGGCGCCATGAGCGCGACGGCCGCGGCCAGCACCATGAGCGCGAGCGTCGCGATCCCCCTCGCCGTGCGGAACCCGAACTTGGGCAGGACCGGGTACAGCACGTGGCTCATCATCAGCACGCTGAGGACGATCATGAGCGCGGTCATGAAGACCGGCCACGGCCACCCCGCGAGGTTCTGCGCGAAGAACTCCGTCTGGCTGAACGGATAGAAGGTCGCGAGCGTGGTCCCCGCCGCGGGGGAAGGCAGCCCGTGGAAGGCGACCTTGGCCTCGCCGGCCTGCTCGATGTTGAAGCGCGCCAGACGGACGACTGCGCCGGTGACGTAGAAGAAGGCCGCGATCCAGCTCCACGCGCCGTCGGACAGGAACAGGTGATACATGATGAGAGACGGCGCGACGCCGAAGCTGATCGCGTCAACCAGGGAGTCCAGCTCGGCGCCGAAGCGACTGCCCGTGCGGGTGACACGCGCCACGCGGCCGTCCAGCAGGTCCGCGGCGGACGCCACCACCACCAGCCAGGCCGCACTCACGAAGTCGCCTCGCGCCGCGGAGATGATCGCCCAGATGCCGAAGAACAGGTTTCCGAGCGTCAGCGCGCTGGGAACGATGATCACTCCGCGCTGGAGGCGGCCGTTCATGGTGCACCTCGCGGAAGCTCGGCCAGCACGGTCTGGCCTGCGGTCGCGCGGTCACCCACCTTCACGCGCAGCTCGGCGCCGGGCGGCAGGAAGGTGTCCACGCGGGAGCCGAACCGGATCAGCCCGATGCGCTGCCCCTGCTCGATGCGCGCCCCCTCCTCGACGTAACTCACGATCCTCTTGGCGACGAGCCCCGCGATCTGCCGGACCAGAAGCTTGTGTTCGCCCGTGTTGATGCCGATCGAGCTCTGCTCGTTCTCGACGCTCGCGCGCTCCTGCCACGCGGCCAGGAACCTCCCCGGCTTGTAATCGCGGTACTCGACCACCCCGGCCGCCGGGGCGCGCTGGACGTGCACGTCGAAGAGGCTGAGGAAGATCGAGACGCGGATTGCCGGACCGCCCAGGTACGTGGGCTCATGCACCTCCGCGATTTGCACGACCCGGCCATCCGCCGGCGCGAGGATGAGATGCGCGCCGCGCTCGCCGACGCGTTCCGGGTCGCGGAAGAAGAACGCGAACGCCAGCGCCACGACCACGGCGAGGTAGGAGGCAAGCCAGACGATCCAGCTGCCGCTCACGGCCGCCATGACGAAGCCGACCAGGGCGAGCGTCGAGGCCGCGGCGATGAAAACGTAGCCTTCCCGGGCGATGGCCATACCTGTGGTTACCCCGCGGGGGGCGGCGCGGCCCCAGGGTCGTGGGTCGGGAACTCCTCGAGCGGGAAGCCGGTCAGCCGGCGGAACACGTCGCGGTAGCGCGCGGACGTCGCTTCGACGACCTCCGGCGGCAGGTCCGGCGCCGGCGGCTCCTTGTTCCACCGGCCCGCAGCGACGAGGCCCTCCAGGTAGTCGCGCACCGGCTGCTTGTCGAGGGAGGGCTGGGGCCGCCCCTCGCGGTACTCCGCCTGCGGCCAGAAGCGCGACGAGTCCGGCGTGAGCACCTCATCGATCAGGAGCAGCGTGCCGTCCGGAAGCCGGCCGAACTCGAACTTCGTGTCCGCGATGATGATGCCCCGCTGCGTCGCCAGCTCACGGCCGCGCGCGTAGATCGCCAGGCTCCGGTCTCGCAACGTGGCGGCGAGCTCTTCGCCCACGCGCTCGACCACCTGGGCGTAGGTGATGTTCTCGTCGTGACCCTGCTCAGCCTTGGTCGCGGGAGAGAAGATGGGCGGATCCAGCCGCTGGCTCTCGACGAGGCCGGCCGGGAGCCGCTCGCCCGCCAGCGTGCCGTGCTTCCGGTACTCGCTCCACGCGGAGCCGGCGAGGTAGCCCCGCACCACGCACTCGATCGGCACCGGCCGGGTACGCCGCACCAGCATTGCCCTGCGCGCCCAGGCATCGCGGTGCGCGTCCAGGGCCGGCACCTCGCGCGCGATCGTGTCCGGATCCGCAGAGATCAGGTGATGCGGCGTGATGTCGCCGAGCCGCGCCAGCCACCAGGCCGTGAGCTGCGTCAGCACCTCGCCCTTGTACGGGATCGGCTGCGGTAGCACGACGTCGAAGGCGCTGATGCGGTCCGTGGCGACCATGAGCAGGCGGTCTCCGCCGACATCGTACACATCGCGTACCTTCCCGCGCGCCACCAGAGGGAAGGGCAAGGATGTCTGCTGAATCTGCGTCGTCATCGTCTCAGACGTTCAGCTCCGGGGTCGGCTCGCTCACGCCGTAGCGCGCGAGCAAGGGATCCACGTACTCGGCGAGGAACGCGTCCACCTGTTCGGGGGCGCGGCCCACATGCCGGGCGGGGTCCAGGGTCTCGGCGATCTCCTCGCGCTCGAGGCGGAACTCGGGATCGCCCATGAGGCGTTCCACCAGGTCGTTCGTGCCGCCTTCCTTGACGCGGTCGGCGGCAGCCTTCGCGTGACGGCGGATGCGCTCGTGCAGCGCCTGCCGGTCCCCGCCACGGCGCACCGCCTGCATCAGGATGGCTTCGGTGGCGAGGAACGGCAGCTCCTCGTCGAGGTGCCGCCGGATCACCGCCGGCCGGACCACCAGCCCCGCGGCCACGTTGTGCATGAGCAATAGGCACGCGTCCGTGGCGAGGTAGGCCTCGGGGATGGCGATGCGGCGGTTGGCGGAATCGTCCAGCGTGCGTTCGAGCCACTGGGTGGCCGCCGTGAACGCGGGGTCCATGGAGAGTGTGATGACGTGTCGCGCCAGCGCGCAGATCCGCTCTGCACGCATGGGATTGCGCTTGTACGCCATCGCGGAGGAGCCGATCTGCTCGGGCTCGAACGGCTCTTCGACCTCGTGCAGGTGCTGCAACAGCCGCAGGTCGTGGCCGAACTTGGAGGCGCTCGTCGCGATCCCGGCGAGCGTGGACAGGAACGCGTAGTCGCTCTTGCGAGTGTACGTCTGCCCGGTCACCGGGTACAGCCGCTCGAATCCCAGCTTCTGCGCGACGAGGCGGTTCAACGCATCCACCTTCGCCGCGTCGCCGTCGAACAGCACGAGGAAGGAGGCCTCCGTGCCGGTCGTGCCCCGCGCCCCACGGAAGCGCAGCGTGCTCAGCCGGTGCTCGACTTCCTCGACATCGAACAGCAGATCCTGGATCCAGAGGGTCGCGCGCTTGCCGACAGTCGTGGGCTGCGCGGGCTGGAAGTGCGTGTAGCCGAGTGTGGGAAGGTCACGCCAGCGCCGCGCGAAGCCGGCGAGCGCCGCGATGCACGCGACCAGGCGGCGCAGTACGAGTCGGAGCGCCTCGCGGTGCTGGATGAGCTCTGTGTTGTCCGTGATGTAGGCGCTGGTCGCGCCCAGGTGAATGATCCCGCGGGCCGCGGGCGCGACCTCGCCGTAGAGGTGGACGTGCGCCATCACATCGTGGCGCAGCCGCTTCTCCAGCTCGGCCGCGCGCTCGAGGTCGATGTCCTCGAGTCGCGCACGGAGCTGCTCGATCGCTTCCGCGGAGATGTCCAGTCCTAGCTCGCGCTGCGCTTCGGCCAGCGCGAGCCATAGCCGCCGCCAGGTTCGGAACTTGAACGCCGGCGAGAACAGGTGCGCCATCTCGCGAGACGCGTAGCGGCTGCCCAGCGGGCTCTCGTACGTCTCGGGAAGCGGCCGGGCCGCCTCCGCGCTCCCCTCTCCGGCCGCTCCCTGCGGCTGGTCCTGTGGTGTGGCGTCCGCACTCACGCTTTCAGCTCGTGATCCGGAAGGCTCTTTCTAGGTACTCTCCGTCGCGCTCGAAGACCAGGCGCGCGTAGCCACGGCGCGCGGCACGGCGCAACAGCTCCGCCGCCTCCTCGGCGTCGTCCACGTACTCACCGTTGATCCAGACGATCACATCGCCCTCGCGGAGCCCCAGGTTCCGGACCGCGGCAGAGAGCGAGACGATCAGCGCTCCGCGCTCGTTGGCCAGGCCTCGCTCCGCACGGATCGCCGGCGTGACCGTCACGAGCTCGAAATCCGCGAGCGCGCGCACCCGCTCTGCCGCCAGCGAGGGCAGATCCTCCGGCATCAGGCGCACCGTGCGCCGGCGTGTGCCGTCGGACACGACGAGCTCGATCGGCTCGCCCACGCGCACATCCAGCAGCGCGGCCTGCCAGTCCAGCGGCGTGCGGAGCGTCTTTCCGGCGGCCGACTCCACCAGCATGCCCGGCCGGAGCCCGGCCCGCGCGGCCGGCGACCCCGGCGCGACCGAGGCCACGCGCACCTCGCGGCTCCGTCCGAACCGGTTCGCCTCCGCCGGCTCGACTTCGAGCCCGACCCAGGCACGCCGCACGTGCCCGTGCGCCAGAATATCTTCCGCGATGCGCCGCGCGCGGTTGATGGGGATCGCGAAGCCGAGCCCCTCGCTCCCCCCGCTGGTCGAGAGGATGGACGAGTTCACGCCCACGACTTCGCCCAGCGCGTTCACCAGCGGCCCACCCGAGTTGCCCGGGTTGATGGAGGCGTCCGTTTGGATCATGTCCAGGTAGTAACCCCGCTGGTCGCGGCCATCGGGGATGATGTTGCGCCCCAGGCCGCTCACCACGCCGGCCGTCACCGTCGGCTCCGAGTTCGAGAGCAGGAAGCCGAACGGGTTGCCGATCGCGACGACCCACTCCCCGATCATCAAATCGTTCGAGTCGCCCAGCGGGGCCACGGGGAGCCGGCCATCCGCGCGGATCCGCAGGAGCGCGAGGTCCGTCGCCTCATCCACGCCCAGGATCTGCGCCTCGAAGTCGCGCCCATCGGCGAGCGTGACGACCACCTCCTCCGCGCCGCGCACGACGTGCTCGTTCGTGAGGATCAGCCCGTCCTCGCGGATGATGAAGCCGGAGCCGAGACTGGCGACCCGGCGCTCGACCGGCCCGAAGAACAGCGCATCGAACCAGTCGCGCGGCCACACCGTCTGGCCGCGGATGACGTTGACGCTGACAACGGCCGGCGCGACGCGCTGCGCGGCGGTCACGATCGCCGTCCGTCGCGATTCGTGGATGTCCTGCGCGGCCGCCGCCCGCCTCGGCTCCTGGATGGCCTCTGCCGGCGCTGTCGGCGCCTCGGGCGCTTCGGCGATGTGGATCGCCGCCTCTGCGGCCTCGGCGGTGTGTTCCGCAGCGCGTGCAGTGGGGTCGCACGCCCAGCCGGCCGCCGCGACGAGTAGCGGGGCGAGGAGCCGCAGGCCGGTCCTCCGACTCGGGCGCGCAGTCCCGTGCATCAAACGATCCTCCGGCGCTCCTGGGGCAGGCGGGCCCAATCGGTCAGGAAGGCCTCGAGCCCGCGGTCGGTGAGCGGATGCGCGAGCAACTGGTGCAGCACCTTGAATGGCACCGTCGCGATGTCCGCACCGATCAGCGCCGCCTCGACGACGTGCATTGGGTGGCGGACCGAGGCCACGAGCACTTCCGTCTCGAATGCGTAATTGTCGTAGATCTGGCGGATCTGGCGGATGAGCTCCATGCCGTCCCCGGAGATGTCGTCGAGCCGCCCGACGAACGGGGAGACGTAGGTCGCGCCCGCCTTGGCGGCGAGCAGCGCCTGCGCGGGCGAGAAGCACAGCGTCATGTTCACGCGGATGCCTTCCGCCCGGAAGCGCCGGCACGCCTTCAGTCCGTCCTCGGTGAGCGGGACCTTCACGACGATGTTGTCCGCCACGCGCGCGAGCTCGCGGCCCTCGCGGAGCATGGCCTCCACCTCAGTCGCGACGACCTCCGCGCTGACCGGCCCGTCCACCATGCGGCAGATCTGGGCCAGGATCTCGCGCGGATCGCCACCCGGCCCCGCGGCCTTCGAGAGCAACGAGGGGTTGGTGGTCATGCCGTCGATGAGCCCGGCGTCCACCGCCCGCCTCACCTCATCCAGATCCGCACTATCCAGGAAGATCTTCATCCGTGTCCTCCTCGAGCCGCAACGCGTCGGCGCTGTAATAGACGCGTGTGAGGAACAGCCCCTCCGCGGGCGCGGGCGGGGAGGTCTCGAGCGATGGCTCGCCCTGGAGCAGCGCCGCCAGCTCCTCGTGCGGCCTGACGCCGCGCGCGACATCCACCATCGTGCCCACGAGGTATCTTACC
>DATCLK010000082.1:0-10737 GCA_036563975.1 Longimicrobiales bacterium
GGCGTCGCCGTAGCGACCCTGCGCGATCAGCCGGATGTACTCGGGAACGTTGGTGTGGGCCGGGCACGCCCACTGGCAATCGACGACTTTATGGTAGTACTGCGGGTTGGTGACGTCGGTGGGTTGCACGGACACCCCTTCAGCAAGGTTGGTGGCGGCGGCCGAGACGGGCCGCGGCGGAGTTGGCAGCGCTCCGCCACGCTCGTGGATGAATGGCGCCCGGGGAGCGGTTTGGCAAGGCCGGGGGGAACGGCGTGCGACCGACGCGCCCATCATGGCCCCACGGCTCACGCAGCCGGCGTGTCCAGCGCCCCCCCACTCGCCCGACCGGCGTGTCCATGGCCCGGGCACGGCACTGGAGCGGCTGGGAGTTGCACTCCACCACTCGCGCGAAAGCAGTGGCGCGCTCGCCGGGCCCGGCGTAAGTTGCGCTACGTATCCGAGAATCCCAATCACCCCCGACCCGGACTACGCCATGATGCAGCCAACGAGTCTCCGGACTGCTCGAACTGGTGCGCAGCCCGCCCGGGCGGTGGCTGCCCGGCGCTCTGGCTCCCGCATCGCCGCGGCCGCCGTGATCCTCTTCGCCGCCGGCTGCGGCGCCTCGGAGAGCGGCGCCGGCAACGAGGCCGCCCAAACGCCAGCGGGCGAAGCCGCCCAAGCGGCGGCGGGCGAGGCCGCCGAGCCTGCCACGGACAACCCGCTGCTCCAACCGCGGAGCGCCGCGTTCCAGGCGACGGCGCCCGATACCTTCCGCGTCCGCTTCGAGACGACCAAGGGCGAGTTCATCGTCGAGGCGGTGCGCGCCTGGGCGCCCAACGGCGTGGACCGGTTCTACAACCTGGTCCGCAACGGCTACTACAACGATGTGGCGTTCTTCCGCGTGATCGAGAACTTCATGGCGCAGTTCGGGATCCACGGCGACCCGGCGGTCAACGCGGCGTGGCGCAATGCGCGGATCCCTCCCGACCCCGTGGTCGAGAGCAACCGGCGCGGCTACATCAGCTTTGCCATGGGGCGGACCCCTGACACGCGCACGACGCAGCTCTTCATCAACTTCCGCGACAACACGCAGCTCGACGAGATGGGCTTCGCTCCGATCGCGCGCGTGGTCGAGGGGATGGAGGTCGTGGACGCGATCTACAGCGGTTACGGCGAGGGTGCGCCCAACGGGCGGGGTCCGGCGCAAGCGCAGATCCAGGCGCAGGGCAACAAGTACCTGCGCGAGTCGTTCCCGCAGCTCGATTACATCACGCGCGCGAGCATCATCGAGTAGCGCCCGCTCACGCCGCGGCCTCATGCGGGCGGTCGGCGGTCTCCTCGCCCTGCCGAGGGAGCCCGTCGCGCACCGCCCGCCCGAGCCCGTGGCGTACGCCCGCGCGGGTCCGTGGCGTGAGCGAGCGCGGGCACGTAGCCCACGCCCACCCCGACTCCTGGCTCAGCGCCCGCCCGAGCCCGTGACTCACTGCTCGAGCCGGCCGCGCACCGGCTGCTCGAGCCCGTAGCCCCCCGCCCGAGCCCGTGGCGTGCGCCCGCGCGGGCCACTGTCGCACCGCCCGCGCAAACCCATTGCGCACCCACTCGTGCAAGCCCACGGCGGACCACCCGTGCGAGCCAATGCCTCACCACCCGCGCGCCCCGGATGGGCGCGCTCACCCGTGCGTCCGCTTGCGTTCGGCCAGGGGCTGCGTGATCTTGCTCGAACGGGGCGGCCTGCGTCCGGCCCCGGACAACGACGCATGCCCAGCCCCGTGGAGGCGTACGCAACGAGGGTGAAGGAGCCGTGAGGGACGACGCTCGGGACGGGGGCACGGAGCGGTCGCGCGCGACGGAATCCGCCGCGCATCCGGGGCCCCCGGCACGTGCCGCCGCGTCCGGCGGCGCGAACGGAGCGAGCGCCTCCGGCTGGCCGCGGCGCACAGCGTCCAGCCGGCTGGAGACCCTCGCCTTCGCCCTCGCGAGCGCGCTGTTCGTCTACGGGGCTCACGGCGCCTTCTCCTTTCCCGCCAACCACGACATGGCGTGGCTGCTCCACGTCGCCAGCCGCGCCCTGGACGGCGCGAAGCTGTACGTGGACGTCGTGGAGATCAATCCGCCGCTCGTCATCTTCCTCAGCATGATCGTGGAGCTGATCGCGCGGGTCACGGGGATCTGGGACATCACCGTGTTCCGGCTGCTCGTGCTCGGGCTCGCCGCGATCTCGCTCCTGCTGGCCACACCCCTGCTCCGCGAGCTCCTGGGCGAGGATCGCCGCCTGGCCCGGCACGCACTGCTGCTCGTCTTCGTGTTCTCGTTCGTCGCGTTGCCGGGGATGGAGTTCGGACAGCGGGAGCACCTCGCGATGTTGCTGACGCTGCCGTACGCCCTCGCCGTGGCCGTGCGGGCCGAGGGGCGCGCCGTTGGAGGCAGCACGCGATGCGCCGTGCTCGGCGCGATGGCGGGCGTCGGTATCGCGCTCAAGCCGTTCTTCCTCCCGATCTGGCTGGCTCTCGAGGCCTTTCTGGCCTGGCGGCGCGGGCCGCGCTCCCTCGCGCGCATCGAGCACATCGCGTTGCTCGCGGTCCTCGCGGCGTACGCCATTGGCACATTGATGGCCACGCCGGAGTTCGTCCCGTTCGCGCGGCGCTCCTACTCCTCCTATGCCAGCTTCCTGCAGGTGAGCCTCTGGTCGCTGCTGCGTTCCTCCGGTATGTGGCTCGCAGGCATCGCGCTCGCCGCCGCCGTCGTGGTGCCGGGTCCGCGGTCCACGCGTGCCCTGCGCTGGACCCTCGGCCTCGCGTGCGCCGGCTTCCTGGCCGCGGTGCTGCTCCAGAGCAAGGGTTGGGAGTACCACTGGCTGCCGGTACGGGCACTCGCGTGGGCGCTGCTCGCCGCAGTCGCGATCGACCTGTTGCCGTTCGTCTTGCGCCGTGTCGGCCGCAGCATGGGCGGGACCCGGCGGACCGAGCCCCTCGCGGCGGTGGCCCCCCCGGAGGCGACGGTCTCGGACGTCGGGAGCTCTCGTCCGCATTCGCCTGACCGGCTCGCGGCGGTTCCCCAGCCGGAGGCGACCATCTCGCGCGCGATGGATGTCCTGCGCGGGCGAGCTGGCCCGCGGTGGGCGCAGCGACGCCAGACGCCGGCGTTGGCGCTCACCGGGCTCGCACTGCTGCTCCTCCTCGCGGCCCACGTGGTGATCCGCTCGAGCGTCGCCAACTGGAACCAGATGGCTCTGACGGCCTATCGCCTTCCCGAGATGATCCGCCTCGTCGAGGAGCATGGGCACGGCGGTCCGATCGCCATCCTTTCGACCAACATGCAGGCGGCGTTCCCGCTGGTGAACTACACGGGCGTCCCGTGGGGGCTGCGCTTCAACTCGCTGTTCCTGCTCTCGGGGTTCTACGCGCCCACTCCGCCAGGCACGCGGCGCTTCCCGTACCGTCGCCCGGAGGAGATGCCGGAGGGAGAGCGCTACGTTTTCGAGGCGACCATCTCGGACATCGAGCGGAGCAGGCCGACGCTCCTGATCATCGATGTCATGCCGCCGGGATACGTGCTCCACGGGTTCGACTACCTCGAGTATTTCTCGCAGGATGCACGGTTCCGCGCGCTGCTGGAGGCGTACCAACCGCTGACCGTGATCGAGCGGTACCTCGTCCTGAAGCGAACCGAAGACGGCTGATCGGGTCCGGCCGGATGCGTCCGCGCCCGGTTATCGTGAGCACGGGACGCGCAGGAAAGTGGGTCGGCCGGCCGCACGGCCCTCGTTTGCCCTGCAGAGGGGATCTGCGCAATGACGAAGCTCGAGATCACGACGTCGCAGCTCAACCGCTATCTGTGGATGCGGCAGGGGTTCGACGCCACGGATCCGCCGCCGACCGTGCAGCAGGTGATCGAGGCCAACCCGGGGATCCCCGGCGCCACGCCCACCTGCTACCTCTCCATCCTGGCGCGCAGCCCCGCTTCGACGTTCGCCGACCTGGACGATCTCCTCTACACGCGGCGCACCGTCGTCCGCGTGCGCGCGATGCGAACCGGCCTGTTCCTGGTGCCGACCCGCCAGCTCCCGGATGTCTTCCAGGCAACGGCGCACCTGACCCGCTCCGCCTTCGCGGAGATCGTTCGGAACTCCGGTGTGAGCGACGACGAGTACGCGGAGGCTGCGTCGCGCATCGAGGCCGTGCTGCAGGGGACGGCGCTGCCCCTGCCGGAGATCCGCCGGGCCCTCTCCGACCTCCCGGACCGGGTCGCCGCAGCGCTCAGCTACATTGTCGGTCTCATGTGCGGCGAGGGCCGCCTGGTGCGCGCTGGCGTGCGGGGCGGCTGGTCGAGCGACGTCGCCGAGTACGCGCGCGTCGTTGACTGGCTGCCCGGCGTGGACCTCGCCGCCGGCGATGCCGAGCGGGGCCGCGTCCTCCTCGCCCGGCGGTACTTCGAGGCCTTCGGCCCCGCCTCCGTCGACGACTTCCACTGGTGGAGCGGCCTCTCCTGGGAGGAGGCGAACGCCGCGGTCGCGGCGCTGCGCGACGACCTGGTGCCCGTCACCGTCAAGGACCTCCCCGGCGAGCTGCTCGTCCCCGCAGCCGCGGCGGACGCGCTGGCGGCGCTCCCGGACGAGGGCCCGCGCGGCATCCGGCTCCTGCCCCCGTCGGACGCCTACACCGCCGCCTACGCCGTCCGCACGCGCTACATCCAGCCGCGCTGGTACGAGCGCATCTACGACCGCACCGGCACGCCGACCTACACCATCCTCCGCGACGGCCGCATCGGCGGCATCTGGGATTTCGAAGAAAAGGCCGGCCGGCTCGAGCTCAAGGTCGCCCTGTTCGAACCCGCGGACAGACGCACGTGGCGCGAGATCGAACGGGCCGCCGAGCCCCTCGCGAAGGCGCTCGGCACCGGCGCGCCCCGGCTCCTGCGCTGCCCCCCACCCGCGCCCGCCGCAGCCGGCGCCGGACGCCAGCGCTCCCCGCTGCGGGATGTAGAGGGGGAGCCGGTGACCATCTGACCCGGTTGCCCGGTCGGCCGCTGTCCTCTTGACGCGGTTCCATTCGATCTGTACTGTTCAGTCATGAATGATGTCACTGCCGGACCGATCGCCGCTGCCCGGGCCGGCCAGGACGAGACCCTGCTCGCGCTGATCCATGCGGGCCGCGTGTTGGAAGCGCGGGTCGAGAAGGCCCTCGCGGCCGTCGGCCTCTCCCTCGCCAAGCACGGCGTCCTCACGCTGCTGGTCGAGGCCGGGGAACCACTGGCGCTGAGCGACCTGGCCGCGCGCCAGAGCTGTGTCCGGTCTAACATGACACAGCTCGTGGATCGTCTCGAGGCGGAAGGGCTGGTCCGCCGCGTCAACGATCCGGCCGACCGGCGCGTGATCCGCGCAGCGCTCACGCCCGAGGGTGCGCGGCGGCAGGCGGCGGGCGCGCGCGAGTTGGAGCGCCTCCAGGCCGAGTTCGCCGCGGAGCTGCCCGAGGCGGACCGCGCCGCGCTACAGCGGCTGCTATCCAGGCTGGCGTGAGGCGGGCCGGCGGCCCTGTGAGGCCGCCGCGGGGCACGAGTGTTTGTCAGTAGTTCATATATGGACTGTATGGCCCAGTACAATCCATGCACGATCCGGATGCGAGGCAGTCCCGGAACCCTGAACCCAACGGAGGCCATGCCATGAGCACGAAGCCGGCAGCACTCGACAGTACGAACCCGACCGGCGCCGCCATCGCCCATCGCGACGAGGGCGGCGTGGCGGCCATCACCCGCTACCTCGTGCCCGTGGGGCGGGTGTTCTTCGCGCTGATCTTCCTGAATGCCATCATCGGGCACTTCTCCTCGCAGACGATCGGCTACGCGGCGCAGATGGGCGTTCCCATGGCGACGCTGCTCGTCCCCCTCAGCGGCGTGCTCGCGTTCGCGGGCGGACTCAGCATCGCGTTGGGTTACCGCGCACGGCTCGGCGCATGGCTCGTGGTGGCGTTCCTGGTGCCCGTCACGCTGAAGATGCACGCGTTTTGGGCGGTGACGGAGCCCATGGCGAAGCTGGTCGAACAGACGATGTTCTTCAAGAACCTGAGCATGCTGGGTGCTGCGCTGCTGATCGCGCACTTCGGTGCGGGCCCGTTGAGCCTGGACGCGCGAAACCGCAAGGCGGCCAACGGGTAACAGGGCGCGACGTCGGCGGGTGGCCGCGCGCGAGTCCGGCGTTGCGGCCCGGCACTCGCGCGCGGCCAGCGTCTCGGCCGCACCCGGACACGAGCTGGGATCGCGCGGGGCCGCAAGGCCGAACTCGGCCGCAGTCGCGATGTTGGGGCGCGCTTCGCATGCAGCCACGATGCGACCCCGGCCCCCGAGGCGACCGCGACGGCGGACCCGACGCGCTGCCAGCGTTCCGGCCGTGTGCGGCGACCGATGGCTCCGTCCGCACGCGGGCCCGTGACCCGTGCGCGGCCCGCTCACATCCGAGGCCACCCGTGAAACGACTCGCGACCCTGGCATTGACCACGACCCTTCTCGCCGGCTGCGCCGAGCGGCCGGAGCCCGCGACGCAAGCCGAGCCCGCGTGGGCCCACGACATCCATTCGTACGCGCGGCCGGCGGAGGCGCGCGTCACCCGCGTGCACCTGGACCTTGTCGCGGACTTCGATGCCCGGCGCCTGGCCGGCACGGCGGCGCTCGACATCGCCCGCGAGGCGGGTGCGGATAGCGTCGTCCTCGACGTGAAGACGCTGGAGATCGAGGCGGTGACGGCGCCGGACGGACAGCCGCTCGAGTACGCCCTCGGCGGTGAAGACCCGATCCTCGGTCGCCCGCTGACGGTGCGGTTGCCGGAGGGCGTGGATCGCATCGTGATCCGCTATGCGACGTCGCCCGGTGCAGCGGCCGTGCAGTGGCTGACTCCGGCGCAGACTGCGGGCAAGCGGCGGCCGTTCCTGTTCACGCAGGGCCAGGCGATCCTGACGCGCACGTGGATCCCCACGCAGGACAGCCCGGGCATCCGGCAGACCTACTCGGCGCGTATCGTGGTGCCCGAGGGGCTGCGCGCGGTCATGAGCGCGGAGATGCTCACGCCGGACGGCGAGGCCGTGGACGGGCGGAGCGGCGTTCGCGCGTTCCGCTTCCGCATGGACCAGCCGATCTCGCCGTACCTGATCGCGCTGGCGATCGGTGAGCTGGAGTTCCGCGAGCTCGGCCCGCGCACGGGCGTGTATGCTGAGCCGTCGGTGGTCGACGCCGCGGCGGCGGAGTTCGCCGAGATGGAGGAGATGCTTGCCGCGGCCGAGCGGCTGTACGGGCCGTACCGCTGGGGCCGGTACGACGTGCTGGTGTTGCCGCCGTCGTTCCCGTTCGGCGGGATGGAGAACCCACGGCTGACGTTCGCGACGCCGACCGTCCTTGCCGGAGACCGGTCATTGGTCTCGCTCGTCGCGCACGAGCTCGCCCATTCCTGGTCCGGCAACCTCGTGACGAATGCGACGTGGAGCGACTTCTGGCTGAACGAGGGCTTCACGTCGTACATCGAGAACCGGATCATGGAGGAGCTGCGTGGGCCGGAGTACGCGGCGATGCTGCGCGTGATCGCGCGCCAGGACCTGCTCGCCGCGTTCGAGGATCTGGGCGGCGACACGGCGGCGGACACGCGCCTGCACATCGATCTGGCCGGCCGCGACCCGGACGCGGGGATGACTTCCGTGCCCTACGACAAGGGCGCCGCCTTCCTCCGCACGATCGAGCTCGCGGCCAGGCGCGAGCGGTTCGACGCTTTCCTGCGCAGTTACTTCGACCGCTACGCCTTCCAGCCGATGACCACGGAAAGGTTCCTGCGCGACCTAAGCGAGAACCTGATCCGTGGCGACGAGGCGCTGGCCGCTGCGATCCGGGCGGAGGAGTGGGCGTACGGGACCGGGCTGCCCGCGAACGCGCCGCCGGAGACGTCGGACGCGTTCGCGAAGGTGGACGCCCAGGTGCAGGCGTTCCTCGACGGGGCGGCCGCATCGACGCTCCAGACGGAGGGCTGGTCCACGCACGAGTGGCTGCACTTCCTGCGCGGGCTGGACGGGCCGCTCTCGCCCGAACGGCTGGATGCGCTGGACGCGCGCTTCGGCTTCACGAACACGGGGAACAGCGAGATCCTGTTCGAGTGGCTGCGCATCGCGATCCGCAACCGCTACGAGCCGGCGTTCCCCGCGCTGGATCGGTTCCTCACCTCGCAGGGCCGCCGCAAGTTCCTGCGCCCGCTCTACGCGGATCTGGTCGCGACGGACTGGGGCCGCCCACTGGCGGAGGAGATCTACCGCCGCGCGCGGCCGGGCTACCATCCGGTCTCCCAGAACACGATCGACGAGCTGCTGGGGGTGCGGAGGTAGAGTCGCTGCCGCAGCAGCGATCGGCTGCGCGGGAGCGATTGGCTGCGCGGGCTGCCAGGCCGTTTCCGGCAGCCCGCGTTGCGCTTCGGGCGCATGCGGACCGCTCCGGCGCAGGCGACTGCGCTCGGTCGACAGCGACGGCGACCGCGCCAGCCGAGGCGGAGGCGACTGCGCCCCCGCCGGGCGCGCAGGCGACTGCGCCCGGCCGACGCGGAGGCGAGTCTGCCCGGTCGACGCCGTGGCGAGCGTGCCAGGCCGACGCCGAGGCGACTGCGCCCCGGCCAGCGGACAAGGCGTCTGTGCCCGGCCGGAACACAGGCACCGCGCCCGGCCGACGCAGAAGCGACTCTACCCGGTCAACGCGTAGGCGGCCACCCCGGCCGTCGTGGATGGCCGTGGCAGCGGCTGGCGGGCGCCCCCTGGGTGCCGGCGATCGCGAAGGCCGGTGGAGACCGCTGCCCCGCCCGGTGGGGAGCGCTGCACCAGCCGGTGGGACGGCCATCCCTTCCCGGATTGATGGCCTCCCCCTCCCGTTGCGTATGGCCACCGCTGCCCGGTGCTGGTCGCAGCCCCAGCCCGGCGCTGGTCGCCGCCGCAGCCCGGTGGTGGTCGTTGCCGTAGCCCCGTGCGGGCGGCCGCCTGGTCCGGTGAGAATGGTTGCCCCGGCTGGCGCGCAGGCTGCCCCGCCCCTGCACCGAGCGCTCGCGCGCCCATGTCGCTATGGCGTCGCCCTGGTCGCTCGGTGATCGTGGCGGGCATGCACGCCCCGGCCGCCCCCGACGGCCTCTCGCCCGAGGCCCTCTACGAGCGCGCACGCGAGGAGCTGCGCCGGCTGTTCGGTTACGCCGATTTCCGCGGCGTGCAACCGGAGGCGATCCGTGCAGTGCTCTCCGGCCGCGACGTGCTGGCGCTCATGCCCACGGGCGGCGGCAAGAGCCTCTGCTACCAGATCCCCGCGCTCGTGCTGCCCGGGCTCGCGATCGTCGTGAGCCCGCTGATTTCCCTCATGAAGGACCAGGTCGACGCGCTGCAGCGGCGTGGCGTGCCTGCCGCGTTCATCAATTCGACGTTGGGGCCAGCCGAAGTCGAGGCGCGGCTCGAACGCTGCGCGCGCGGCGAGACCAAGTTGCTCTACGTCGCGCCGGAGCGCTTCGACAGCCCGGACTTCCGGCGGCGTCTGGAGGGGTTTCGGGTGGGCCTCTTCGCGGTCGACGAGGCGCATTGCATTTCCGAGTGGGGCCATGATTTCCGGCCCAGCTACCTGCGCCTCGGCGAGGTGCGCGAATCGCTCTCATGCCCTGCGATCGCGCTCACCGCGACGGCCACGCCTGCCGTTCGGGAGGACATCCTCACGCACCTCTCCCTGCGCCGGCCCGTGATCCTCGCCGGCGGGTTCGATCGCAAGAACCTCTCGTGGCACGTGGTCGCCGCGAAGGACGAACGCGAGAAGGATCGACGACTCCTGCAACTGCTGCGGCAGCCGCGCGATGGGGTGGCCGTCGTCTACGCACCGACGCGCAAGAAGGTAGACGCGCTAGCGGACATGCTGAACCGCGTAGGTCTCCGCGCCGCAGGCTACCACGCCGGAGCGAGCGCCGAAGACAGGCACCGGCTGCAGGAAGAGTTCATGCACAGCCGTGTGCCGATCATCGTCGCCACGAGCGCATTCGGCATGGGCATCGACAAGCCGGATGTACGCATCGTGATCCACCACGCGATGCCCGCTACGCTCGAGTCGTACTACCAGGAAGCCGGTCGTGGAGGGCGGGACGGCAAGCCCGCCGAGTGCGTGCTGCTCCACTCCTACCGCGACCGCTTCACCCACGAGTTCCTGATCGACCAGCGACAGCCGCCGGAAGACGTGGCGCGGCGGGTGCTCAAGGCTATGCTGCGGGAGTCCGCTCTTCGCCGGCACGGGCCGCTGCGCGTCTCGCTGCGGGAGCTCGCGAGAACGGCGGAGGTCGAGCGCGGGCCGGCTCTGGTGGACGCAGCGCTGCGCGCGCTCGAACGCGCCGGCGCGCTGCGCATCGAAGAGTCGCAGCGTACCCGCGATCCGGACGAGCGCGTCGTCGTCATGGAGGGCGACCTCGCGGACCCACCGCGCGTCGACTGGCGGCTGCTCCGCCGCGGCCGCGAGCGCGAGTACGCGAAGCTCGAGTGGATGGAGCGGTACGCGTACACCCGCGGCTGCCGGCGGGGCTTCCTACTCCGCTACTTCGGAGACCCGAGCGCGATGCGCTACTGCGGCGCCTGCGACCGCTGCCTCGCCTCGCGGGAGGGCCCGATCCCCGGGAGCTCGCCCCCGCGCCGTGGTCTATCCACGAGCATTGCGGACGTGATCCGCCGGCTACGGCGCTGACGCGCGTGCGAAGAGGATCGCACCGCCTGCCCGCCTTGCGATGGC
>DATCLK010000083.1:0-28712 GCA_036563975.1 Longimicrobiales bacterium
ACGGCCTCTGGGGCTTCAACGTGACGGCGTTCATGAAGGACCAGTTCGGCCTGACCGGCATCCGCTCCGGCGGCATCGATGAGTACGGCCGCGTCGTCTTCGACCCGGGCAGCACGTACCAGAGCACGACGCACGAGTACCAGGTGATGCTCAACCTGGACTACCAGACGGTGCGCGGCCTCGAGCTGCAGCTCCGGCGGCGGCTCCAGAACTACTGGGGCATCGACCTGCGCTACCAGTACTCGCAGGCGCGCACCAACGCGGCCCCGCCCGAGCTCGAGCTCCAGAAGCGGATGGACGAGGGCGACCAGGTGTCGCGCAAGGAGATCAAGTCCGAGGTCAACCAGCCGCACGTCTTCAGCGCCATCCTGCGCTTCGCCGTGGGGCAGAACACGCCTGACATCCGCTTCGGGCACCTGCTGCGCAACAGCCGGCTGACGCTGACGGCGCGCGCGGCGAGCGGGCTGCCCTTCACACCCACGACGAACTTCAGCGGCTCCTGCGGCGCCGCGGCCTGCAACCGGCTCGAGCGCAACAGCGGCCGCGGACCCATGACCTTCAACGTCGACCTGTTGGCTGAGAAGGACTTCCGGCACGGGAACCTGCGTTACGGCTTCTTCGTCCGGACCACGAACCTGCTGAACCGGACCAATTGCGTGCAGGTGTTCACCACCACGGGCCGGTGCGATGGCGGCGCGTTCACGCAGGCGCGCTTGCAGATCGAGAACGCCAATGCCACGGGCACGTCGACCATGTTCTATGACCGCCCGGACTACAAGGCGCCGCCGCGTTCGATCAACGTCGGCTTCACGGTCGGTTTCTGAGTCGGGTGTCCGGAGGAGTTCACGTCTGCCATGCGAGCGATCATGAAGAAGTACGGCTGCAGCATGCTGCTGGCGGCGCTGCTGGTCGCCGCGCCCGGCGAGGCCGCCGCGCAGCAGACCGAGCACTGTAGTGGAGACATCCCGGAGGAAATCCTCCTCACGAACGTCGAGCTGCCGGGGCCGGTGTGCAAGCCGTCGCCGTTCCAGATCCGTGCGCTCGGCGACTTCGCCGGCTCCGGGATGCGGAGCGCCGCCCGCGACGTCGAGATGTTCACCACCAACACCGGCCTGAGCGACACGGGCCGTGAACTGCAGGGGCGGCTGCTCCCGTTCTACCAGTACGGCACGGTGCGTTCCCCGACGGACTGGATCAGCCAGTATCTGGAGATTCAGTGGTTCGCGGCGGCCTCGCGCAGCGACTGGCTGAGGAACCGGGAAAAGCAGCCCTCGCTCAAGAACGCGCTGGGCGGCGGCTGGACCACGATCCTGAACCTGCAACGCTTCGGCGGCGGCGCCTACCAGCAGTGGTCGGGCCACGACGGCAGCGTGGGCGTGCTGCACAGCGGGGCGCAGGCCGCTCCGGAGGGGTGCCTGGATCACGGGCCTCACTCGCGCCATTACCCGTACGGCTTCCCGCTCCTGGCCGGCAGCGACTGTCCCGATACGTGGGGCACCGCCGGCTGGGCCGGCCGTGGGCTGATCACGCTCGAGGGCTGGCGCGCCTACTTCGACGCGGTGGGGCCCGACCGCTTCTCCTTCGACTTCTGGCGGGTGCCCCGGGAGTTCTACTCGGAGAAGCCGACGGTCGGTGACTTCCAGGTCTTCGGCATGATGTCCGACCACGGCTTCGAGTACCTGCGGGACTATTACGGCAACGTCATACCGACCTTGACGAACCCGCCGACGAAGGAAGGGTACCCGATCGGCCTGGACATCTCCTTCAACGCGTACTCGTTCAAGACGCCGGACGTCTCGCGCGGGTTCATCTTCGAGGCCCTGATCACCAACGCGACGAAGGAAGTCTACGGTATCGAGCTGGATTACGATTCGCTCTACTTCGGGTTCAACTACCGCAACAACCGGATCAACCAGCGCAACCAGTCCTTCGCTCTGCCCCAGTACGGCGCCATCCTGAACAACGAGCTGGGGCGGATCGCGGGGTGCATGGGCGCGCGGCCGGTCCCGGGCTCGATCTCGTGCCCGAACAACTTCTCGGACCGCGGCTTCCGCGGTGGGGCGGCCGGGTTCATCGTGCTGAAGAGCCCGATCGGCGACCTGCGCAACAAGCACTTCTCCGACCCGAACTCGCCGTTCTACTCGCCCGGCCACCCGCTGGCGGGTGACACGATCACCTTCAACCGGCTCGGCAACTGCAACTTCGACTGCACGGGCCAGTGGCTGATCAACAATGTGCGGCGGGGTTGGGGAGCCATCGCGGCATCCGTGCCGGACATGCTCGACGGTCGCGACCCGCGCCAGGTCAGCCGTCTCGAGCACTGGCGCATGTTCCAGAACGTCTACGCGCCGGACGGCACCGATCGTTACTGCGACCCGACCAACCCGCGCGGGCCCGGTTGCTTCAACTACATGGTGCCGGGCGCCGTCAACGACAGCAACCCGACCTGGACCTACACGCGCAGGCCGCCGGGCGCGCCGATCGGGCCGGACACGCTCTGGTTCTACAACTGCCGGCCGCCGACGGACGTCGGGCATCCCCATGCCAACCGCTGCATCGGGCTGTGGGCAGACACGCTGCCGGACAAGGTGCTGCACTGGACGCGCAACAACGTGTGGGTGGGCGCGGGGCCGTTCCCCCTCAAGTCCACCGACACCGTCGCCTTCGTCGTGGCGGCCTTCTCGTCGCCCGACTCCGCGACGCTGATGCGCACCATGCACGCCTTCTACAACCTGTACGTGAAGGACTTCTATCTGGCGCCGGGTCAGCCGCCGCCGCCGTCCATCATCGACGTCACCATCACGCCGCGGTCGTTCCCCGGCACGGTCGGCGAGACCGTCATCCTGAGCCTGGACGACGCCGCTGAGAGCTATCGCGACCCGTACGCGCTGAAGTACGTGCAGCAGCTCCGCAATCCGGAGCCGGGGAGCATTCACGAGGCGATCATGATGGCCGATCCGACTGCGGCGGACCGGCTGGAGGCGATGGTCAATTCCAACATCGTGGACACGGTCTACATCTTCAAGAGCTGCGACAATACTCGGACCGTGACCGCGTCGACGTCGCTCTCGTGTCCGTCCTCGCCGGCGCGCTCGGAAACGCGCGAGCCGATCGGAACGGGCTGGCAGGCGTATAGCTGGCTCGTGCCGAACAGCGCCGGCGTGTTCCCGAAGACGTGGTCGGACGCCAACGTCGCCCCCGGGCGCAAGTACTTCTACTCGCTCCTCGCGGCGAGCAAGGGGATCACGCTCGACACGAGGTACGTCGCGACGCTCCCCGACGGCACCACCGAGGTCCGGGACACGTCGATCGTGGTCGTGCCGCCGAGCCGCACGAACTTCGGGTTCCGCACGAACAATCCGTGGGTGGTCGAAGTCTACGTCCCGGCGTCGCGGCAGGCGGGCGCGGAGCCCGCGCGGGCGGAGCTGCGCTCGCGCACGGGAATCATCCCGTTCTCGCCCGAGCAGGTGCGCGTCACGTTCGATGACGACGCCGAGATCGGCGGGATCTACAGGCTCCTCTTCGGCGAGGACGCGCTGATCCGGCAGTACTCGGCGGTCGGGAGCACCACGGTCGACTCGACCGTCCTGACCCTCTACCAGAGGGTCCGGGCCCGGATGCCCGATGGCAGCTACCAGATGCTCCCGTGGCGTGAGCTCACCTTCCGGAGCACGGAGCCCCGGGGAGTGCCGCTCCAGTTCGCCACCAGTGACCTGACCGGCTACGTGCCGTACACGCAGACCCGGTCCGTGGAGGGGAACACGGAGATCGTCGAGACGCGCACGAACCATCTGACCGGCGTCCTGCTGGACGGCAACGACGTGCCGCTGCTGGCGTCGTCGAACCTGCGCTTCGCGACGATGACCCCGCCGGACTTCCGGGCGCACCCCAATTACCGCGGGTTCACGATCGGCGTGGACAACTTCCCCCCCTCGGTGAGCTCGCCGACGGCGAACGCGTGGATGGTCGACAGCATCACGTTGCGGTCCGAGGCGGTCCCGAGCTTCCGCTTCTGCGCCAGCACGTGCCCCGTGAACAGCGTGGCGACCGGAGCGCAGTGGGGCACCTACCTCATCGACTTCGGCGCCATGGTGTTCGGCGAGAAGAGCAACCTGCCTGAGGTCGACGTGAGGAACCCGCTGGCCACGCAGGAGCACTACCAGCGCCTCCTGCGCGAACGGCCGGTGATCTCGCGTACCGAGGTCAACGACGAGGTGCTCAACGCGATTCGCAGGGACATGTCCCTGCCGACCCTCACCCTCGATGATCTGATCGAGGTCAACCTGCCGTTCACCGTGCGCAACCTCGCGTTCGGCGAGGAGGGCGTCGGGACCCCGGTCCGGATCGCGATGCTGAGAAGCTCGAAGATCGACAAGGTCGTGCTCGGCAACGTCCCGGACACGGTGACGGTGGAGGT
Organism: Longimicrobiales bacterium; assembly: GCA_036563975.1. Taxonomy (GTDB): domain Bacteria; phylum Gemmatimonadota; class Gemmatimonadetes; order Longimicrobiales; family RSA9; genus RSA9. The sequence continues at coordinate 4,418 of DATCLK010000083.1, forward strand.
TCCGCCTGACGTCTGGATCCCGGGTGAGGGGCTGATCTTCCTCGAGCAGGTCCAGGCGGCGGAAACGGACGAGACCGGCCAGCTCCGCCTGGTCGACGGGCAGCCCGTCATGAGCAGCGACCTGCGGGTCACCTTCAGCAGGGCGATGATCGCCTGCGAGACGGGGCTGGGCGTCCGCGCGACGTGCAACCCGGTCAAGGGGCCGCCCACGGCCGCGCGTCCGGGTCACGTCGAGGTCCGGCCGAACGGCCATCCGGACTTCCCGAATGGCTGGGACCTGCGCGTCGTCTACAAGAACCCGTTCAACTCGCTCGTCTCGTACGAGTTCGAGGTGATCCCGGCCAAGATCGGCGCGAACATCACGAAGGTGACCCGGGCGTCGCTGGACGCGGTGCACACCGTCCCGAACCCGTACATCGTCCGCAACGGCTTCGAGTTCGAGGCTGATGTGCGGCGGCTGATGTTCGTCAACCTGCCGCCGCGGGGGACGATCCACATCTTCACGGTGAGCGGGCAGTTCGTCCAGCGACTCGAATGGGAGCCGGAGGACCTGCACGGCCACGGCGACCTGTTCTGGGATATGCAGACGCGCGAGGGGACCGAGATCGCCGCGGGACTCTACGTCTACGTGGTCCAGACGCGCGATCCGGAGACCGGCCGGACGCTGAAGAAGACGGGCAAGTTCATCGTGATCCGATAAGTGAGGGCGGCATGATCTACAGGAATCTGGTCGCGGGCCTCGCCCTCGGGCTACTGGCCGCAGACCCGCTGGCGGCGCAAACGGTCGCCAGGAAGCTGGAGCCGAACCCCGGCACGCAGATCACGCAGGTGGGAACGCGAGGCGCGAACTTCTTGCGGATCAGCCCGAGCGCGCGGGGACGCGCGCTCGGCGATGCCGTCACGGCGAACCCGGGTGGCGCCAGCGGACTCTTCTACAACCCGGCGGTGGCCGGCCTCGCCGAGACCTTCTCCGTCGAGGGGACCTGGACGGAGCTCTTCGCCGACGCGGGGATCTCGCACACGTTCATGGGCGCGATCATTCCGACCGGGCGCGGCGCGATCGGCGCCCATGCGGTCATCCTCGACAGCGGCGAGATGATGGCCACTTCGGACCTGTACCCGCACGGCTCGGATCCGGCGCTCGGCGATGTGATCGACTGGCGCTCGGTCGCCGTCGGGGTGAGCTACGGCCGTCGCATCATCGACCGCCTGGCGATGGGGATCACCGGGAAGTACGTGGAGGAAGGGATCTCCTTCGCGAAGGCCCACTGGCTGGCGGTCGATCTGGGGCTCGTCTTCGAGACCGGCGTGTACGGCGTGACGCTGGCGATGGCCATCACGAACCTCGGCACGGAGGGCCGCTTCGAGGGGCCCGCCGTCGCCGGGAGCGTCGCCCGCGAGCACCGGATCTACGATGACAAGATCCTGGGGAGCCCCCTCCGGTTCAGGCACGACACGGAGGTGCTCCAGATGCCGACCACCTTCCGGTTCGGCCTGCAGACGGATCTTCTGGGCACGCCCACCGCGCTGATGGGCGGCGCCGGCGGCTCGCACACGCTGAAGCTGATGGCCGACATCAACGATGGCTTCGACACCGGCCTGGAAAGCCGCTGGGGCCTCGAGTACTCGTATCGCGACATCCTCTTCCTGCGTGCCGGGAAGTACGCGATGCAGGAAGACCGCGGCCCCTGGGATGTGACCGACGGCCTCTCGGGCGGCCTCGGCCTCAGGCTGCCGCTCCTCGGACAGAGCATCGGCTTTGACTTCGCCTATACCTCCATGGGGTTGCTCGACAACGTGAAGTCGATCTCGTTCCACATCGGCGGCGGCAACTGAACCCGAACGGCTAACGCGCGAGCACGAAGGGAATCATGGCGAGATCTGTACTGGGCGCGCTGCTCTGCACGGCGATCCTGGCCGGCACCGCGGCTCCGATCGCGGCGCAGACGCCGCCCGAACGGCCGGCGGGTGGTCGAGAGGCTCGCCGGATGTACACGGTGGTGGTGACCGGGGGGCAGACGCTGTTCGACAAGGCGAGCGGCCTCCAGGATGCGCTACACGCGTCAGTGGAAGCCCGCTACAACATCCATCGCAACATCGCCATCGGGCCATACCTGATGATTTCGCGTCCGCTCACGGACGAGACCTACTTCCCGCTGGTCCGCATGGCGTTCGGGGACACGGTCTATCACCTGCTGGTCAACCAGCAGGTCACGATGCTCGAGCCCGGCATCGAGGCGGTCATCAGTGTGCCGGTCGGCCCGTTCGAGCTGCAGGGGACGGGCGGGCTCGGCATCTGGCTGATCGCGAAGGACCCCCAGCGCTCGTGGCGGCCCGGGATCCCCGGCGATGACCCGAACCGGAAGGAAGGCCCGTCGGTCGTCCTGGGCGGCGCGCTCGTCTACAGCTTCGGCGAAAGCGGCGGGCTGCGGGTCGGGGTCCGGAGCGTGATGCTGCGTGATTTCGACCGCGAGTTCCTGAGCACGTCAGACCCGCTCCTGCCGTCCGAGCACATTCCGCACCCGCGGCCGAACGTGCCGGCGCCGAAGTCCACGATCAACAATCTCCGGCTCGAGGCGGGCTTCCACTTCTCGCCGGGAGGAGGGCGATGAAGACGGCTGGCAAGGTGGCCGTGCTCTCGACCGCGGTGCTGTGCCTCACCGCATGCATCGACGACACCGCCGGCCCGGTGGCGTACACGGGCAAGCCGGCCCTGCGGGTTGGCCTCGATATTGTCGCGCAGATGCAGATCCCTGGCGGGCCGGTCGCCGGCAAGATCGACGGCACGGATACGGACTCGCTGTCCCTCACGCTCCAGTACCTGGCGCCGCTCTCCGGCAACAACAGGTACCAGGTCTGGCTGGCGAACGATACCGCCGCGGCGCGCATCGGCGTGCGTCACACGACCCTACGGCCGGACACGGTGGGCTTCGACGAGTTCGATGGCACTCCGATCATCGAATGGCGCGAGGTCGCGCCGGAGAGCCCCGCCACCGAGTTCAACGCGACGACTGGTTACCGGCAAGTCCTCCGCTTCACCCGCGGCGAGCTCACGGCTGCCGGCGTGGACATGTCGGCGTACACTCACGTCGTCGTGACGATCGGCAGCGGGGACGCCAACCCGCTGACCTCGCCTGCACCCGTGTTCTTCCGGTACGCAGGCCTGGGCACGGGCGCCTTCACGGACGGCGTGGCGCAGTTCGGGTTCGATCCTGCGGCCGCCTCCGGGACCGGCTGGGTGGCTTTCGGGGGCGGGTCCGTCGAGTGGCTGAACGTCGAGGGCTTCGGGCTGCTGGCGCAGCGGATCGCCCGGCCGCCGCGGGGCTTCTTCTACGAGCTGTGGCTCGTTGACGAGGGAAGGACGCGCAAGGTGCGTCTCGGCGAGCTCCTGACGCCGGCCCCGGAGTTCGCCTCGCTGATGAACGCAGACGTCGAGGAAGGGCCGTTCGTGGCGCGAGGGGAGATCATCAAGGCGGGCCGGTACGTTCGCTGGGCGGACCTGCAGGCGACGCCCGACCAGTTCAGCGCGCTGCTGATCGCCCTCAAGCCCAAGGCCGGCGTGGCCGACGAGCTGCCGGAGACGGTGGTCTACCAGGCCGCGGTCCCGCCCAACCTGGACCAGCTGCCGAAGTTCACGGACGGCTTCCGGGAGAAGCTGGGCAAGTAGGCACGGACGGCGGTCGGGCTTCCAGTGGCGGCTGCGGCGGCGCCCCGCCCGCCGATGCCTGCACCGCCGCTCTCGCTCCACGCCCCCCGGGCGTCACAGGCGTCGCCCGGGGGCGTGCTTTCGCCCCGCCGAGCGGATCGCCCCTGCCGGCGGCGCGGGACGGCCGCGCAGCGGCGAGCGCCTCGCACGCACCTCGGGCCGCGGCGCCTTACGTTGCCGCGCGGGCCGGCACGCGGCACCGCCGCGAATTGACCCCCCGCCGCCCTCGCCGCTAACTTGACCTCCATGCAGGGGATACCGAAGCGAATTCTGTGGGTGGACGACGAGGTGGAGCTCTTCGAACCCCACCTCCTTTTTCTTCGGCAGCGCGGCTACCACGTGGACACGGCGGCCAACGGGGATGACGCGCTGGCGCTGGCCAGGCGCCAGGCCTACGACCTGGTCCTGCTCGATGAGCAGATGCCCGGCCGCCGCGGGCTGGACGTGCTGGCGGAGCTGCGCCGCGCGGAGCCGGATGCCCGGGTCGTCATGATCACCAAGTCCGAGGAGGACCGGACGCTGATGGAGGCGATCGGCCGCCGGGTGGACGACTACCTCGTCAAGCCGGCGACGCCGCGCCAGGTCCTCTCGGTGGCGACGCGGCTGCTCGAGGGCGCGCAGCTCCGGCAGCAGCAGGCGGCGCAGGACTTCGCGGCAGGCTTCGCGGCGCTCAGCCGCATGCGCGACGAGGCCACGAGCTGGCGCGACTACGTCTCGCTCTACCATGAGCTGGTGAACTGGGACCTGCGGCTGCACGATGCGGGCGAGACCGCCCTGGCCGAGTCGGTCCAGGCGCTGATGGCGGATGTGCGCCGCGAGTTCGGCGCGCTGGTCGTGCGAGAGTACGCGGACTGGGTGAGCGCGGCAGCCGGCGACGGCCGGCAGCCCGGCGAGTCGGCCCGGCCGCCCCTCTCGACGGACGTGGTCGAGCGGTACGTGGTGCCCCATGTGGGCAGGGGCCCGCTGCTCTTCATCATCATCGATTGCCTGCGCCTGGATCAGTGGCGCGTGCTGAGGCCGCTCCTGGCTCGCGACTTCGATGTGTCCGAGGATCTGTACCTCAGCATCCTGCCCACGGCGACGCCGTACGCGCGGAACGCGATCTTCAGCGGCCGGTTCCCGGACACCATCGCGCGCGAGCGGCCCGGCTGGTGGGGCACGGAGGAGGGCAGCCTGAACGCCTTCGAGGACGAGCTCTTCCGTGAGCAGCTCCGCCGTCTCACCGGCCAGGACGTGCCGGTTCACTACGAGAAGGTCTTCACGGATGCGGACTCCGACGAGCTGGTGAACCGCGTGCGCGGCGCCTTGCGGGGCGAGACGGTGGTCGCAGTGGTGTTCAACTTCATGGATCTGCTCACCCACGGCCGCAGCGAGTCCGCGATCCTGATGGAGGTCGCGCGGGACGTCCCCGCGCTGCGAGGGCTGACGCGGCAGTGGTTCGAGCGTTCCGCGGCCTACCGGCTGCTGCGGGATGCGGCGACGCGGGGCGTGACCGCCATCGTCACCACGGACCACGGCTCGATCCTCTGCGAGCGGCCGGTGACGGTGTACGCCCGCCGGGACGCGACGCCGAACCTGCGCTACAAGTTCGGCGCGGACCTCCGGGCCGAGGTGCCCTCCGCCGTATTCGCCGTGAGCGACGAGCGAAAGCTGCGCTTCCCGCGCGGGCGGAGGGCGACCAACTATCTCCTCGCGCTCGAGGACTACTTCTTCGTCTATCCCACCAAGCTGCGGGAGTACCAGGCCCGCTACCGCGGCTCGTTCCTGCACGGCGGCGTGAGCCCCGAGGAGATGATCCTGTCGGTGGCCGTGCTCACGCCGCGCTCGGAGGCACGATGAAACGGGACGCCGCGCTTTACGGGCGGGTGCTGAGCTACCTCGCGCCTTACCGGGCGCTGCTGGTGGCGGCGATCGTGGCGACGCTGGGGTTCGCGGCCACGGACGCGTTCAGCCTGCTGATGTTGATCCCGTTCCTCAACGCGTTGTTCGGCGATGCGCCGCTCAACGTGGGGACGGGGGAAGGCACGATCGAGCGGGTGCTGGACCGCACGGTCGGCTACTGGATCCGGCCGGACAGCGAGCCGCAGCAGATCCTGCTGAGCGTCATCCTGTGCCTCCTCGTGGTGGTCCTGGCCAAGAACGTATTCGACTTCTTCCAATCCTACCTCGTCGTGCGGCTGGAGCAGAGCGTGACGCACGACCTGCGCAACCAGGTCTACGCGCACCTGCTCGACCTGGACCTCCGCTTCTTCAGCCAGACGCGTGCGGGCCAGATCATCTCGCGCCTGACGGGCGACGCCGACCAGCTCCGCTCGCTGGTGACCCGCAACATCGCGAAGCTGGCGACCTCCATGTTCCAGGTGGTGGCGACGCTCGCCGCGCTCGTCGGGATCTCCCTGGAGTTGACCCTGGTCTCCATCGTCGTGCTGCCCCCGATGTTCGGGATCTGGAGCCGGATGGTCCGCCGGCTTCGGCGTGCGGACCGCGGCGTCCTGAACCTGGCGGGCGAGGTCGCCGCGCACATCCAGGAGACGCTGGCCGGGATCCGGCTCATCAAGGCATCGGCGGCGGAGGACTTCGAGCGGCAGCGGTTCCGCGCGCTGACCCGCGCCTACTACAAGCAGTTCATCCGGACCGAGCGGCTGCGGGCGCTGGCAGGGCCGATGACGGAGACGCTGGCCGCGTTCGGCACGGTGCTGCTGCTCTGGTACGGCAGCCGGATGGTCCTGGTCGAGGAGTCGCTGGAAGGCGCCGCGTTCATGGCCTTCCTCGCCTTGAGTCTGAAGCTCTACGCCCCGGTGAAGTGGCTCTCGAGGTTCCCGTCCACGGTGCAGCCGGGGCTGGCGGCAGCAGAGCGGTTGTTCGAGTTCCTGGACACGCCGGTCGAGATGCAACAGAGGCCGGGCGCGCGCGAGTTCACGGGCTTCCGCGACCGCATCCGCTTCGAGGGCGTGAGCTTCGCGTACGTGCCGGGCGAGCCCGTGCTGGAGGACGTCTCGTTCGAGGTCGCGCCGGGCGAGGTCGTGGCGCTCGTGGGGCCGAGCGGGGCGGGGAAGACCACGCTCGTGGACCTGCTGGCGCGGTTCTACGACCCGACGGCCGGCCGCATCACGGTGGATGGCGTGGACCTGCGCGAGTTCGACGTGCGCTCGCTCCGCTCGCGCTTCGGCATCGTGACGCAGGACACGGTGCTGTTCCACGACACCGTGCGGGCCAACATCGCATACGGCCTGCGCGACGTTTCGCAGGAGGCGATCGAGCGGGCAGCGCGTGCCGCACGGGCGCACGAGTTCATCATGCAGCTCCCGGACGGCTACGACACGGTGATCGGAGAGCGGGGCACGCGGCTGTCGGGCGGCCAGCGGCAGCGCATCGCCATCGCCCGCGCCATCCTGCGGGATCCGCCGGTGCTGGTCTTCGACGAAGCGACGTCCGCCCTGGACTCCGAGTCCGAAATGCTGGTGCAGCAAGCCATCGAGCAGCTCCTGGCGGGCAGGACGGTGTTCGTGATCGCACACCGGCTCTCGACCATCCGGCGGGCGGACCAGATCCTCGTGCTTGAGGCGGGGCGGATCGTCGAGCGCGGGACCCACGAGGAGCTCCTGGCCCGTGGCGGGCTGTACCGGCACCTCTACCGGCTGCAGGTTGCAGAGAGCGACGAGGCCATGCTGCGGGCGGTGACGCCGGCCTGACGAAGGCGCCCCCGCGGCGGGGAGGGCACGACGACGATGAAGCTGACGACGAGGCAGATTCGCCTGCGGTGGGCCTGGCTGGCCGCGCCGGTGTTCCTCCTGCTCGCGGCCCCGACGCCGGGCACGCTGGCGGCGGGCGCCGTGCTGGCCGCTTTTGGCGCGGCGCTGCGGGCCTGGGCGGCGGGCACGATCATCAAGAACGCCGTCTTGACGACGACGGGCCCGTACGCCCACACGCGCAACCCGCTCTACCTGGGGAGCTTCCTGATCGGGCTCGGCCTGGCCGTCGCCGGGGCGCGGCTGGACGTGCTGGTCGTGTACCTCGTGGCGTACGCGCTGGTCTACGGCCGGGCGATGCGCTCCGAGGCGGCTGCGCTTGAGCGCCGGTTCGGTGAGGCGTACCGCGTCTATGCGCAGAACGTGCCGCTCTTCCTCCCGCGGTTGCGGCCGTACCGGGCGGATGGCCGGGCCCGGTCCCACTTCTTCATCGACCGCTACCTCGCCCAACGCGAGTACCAGGCTCCGCTCGGGATCCTGCTGGGGTTTCTCGGCTTGGCCACGAAGATGATGATGCTCGACTGAACAGGCCGGGGCACCGGAGAATCCGAGCGAAGGCGCGATCACCCCGCGAACTGGCGTACTCGTATACTCTTACTCGTAAACGTAACCGTACTCGTACTCGTACTCGTTCTCGCCTTCCGTCACCCCATCGCATGAGGCCGACTCTCGCGGACCGGGCGGAGTACCTCCTGTTCGCCGGCGCGACCGGGCTCGGGATCCGGCTCGGCCCGGCAGCGGCGGACCGGCTCGGCAGTTGGGCGGGCGACGTCGCCTACCGCCTCCTCCGCGTGCGGCGCGACGTCGTGGAGGAGCAGCTCCGCCTCGCGTTCCCGGACCGGGATGCGGCGTGGGTGCGGGCGACGGCCGCCGAGTGCTATCGGCATCTCGGGCGCGAGGCGCTGGCGATGCTGCGGCTCGCCGGCATGACGAAGGCCGGGATCGTGGAGCGCACGTGCGTGGAGGGCATTGAGCAGCTCGAGCGCGCGCTCGCGGCGGCCCGGGGCGCCGTCGTCGTGACGGGGCACCTCGGCAACTGGGAGATCGGCGCGGCGGCCCTGGCGGCGCGGGGCATCCCGATCGACGGCATCGCGCAGATGCAGCGGAACCCGCTGGTCAACCGCGCCATCCTTGAAGCCCGGGCGCGGCTGGGGCTACGCGTGTTCGACCGCCGCGGGGCGATCCGCCGCTCGCTGGAGGCGCTGAGGGAGGGCCGGGTCCCGGGCTTCGTCGCGGACCAGGACGCGCGGCGCGCGGGCATCTTCGTGCCATTCTTCGGCCGGCTCGCCTCGACCTCGCCGGGGCCCGCGCTCGTGGCGATCCGCGCCGACGTGCCGCTGTTCATGGGGATCGCGCTGAGGCAGCCGGACGGGCGCTACGAGGTGCGGCTCGAGGAGGTCGAGACCGACCGGAGCGGCCCCCGGGATGCCGCGGTCGAACGGCTGACAGCGGCCTTCACGGCGCGGCTGGAGGCGGCCGTTCGCGAGGCGCCGGACCAGTATTTCTGGCTCCATCGGCGCTGGAAAACGCGCCCGCCGGAGGAACTGGGGGGAACGGGAAACAGTATAACGTGACCGTCAGTCGGGGCCGGGTCCTGCCCCCGCGGCGGGGACGGAGCGCCTCGCGGGCGGGGATGGGGCCGGCCAATGCAGCGGCCAGCCGGCACGCTACGGCGGGGCGCTTGCGCGAGTGGAGGGCGCGCCGGGCCGTTGCGGGCCGGCGCCAGAGGGGTGGGGAGCCCACCAACGCAGTCGTGGGACCCGTGCCACGCAGCGGCAGGGTCCTCCGGCAGAGGCGAGACGCCGCGCGCACGTCTCCGGGCCTTCTCCCGCCGCGGGCCCGTGGCAGGCGCGTGCGGCCGCCTGGCGGAATCCCGGCCTCCGCTCCCGCGTGAGCGCCGCGCCAGCGGCGAGCCGGCCGCCGCCCGATCGTGTACCTGTGAAGGCGGGTGCGGCGGACGTGATCTATATCTGTATCCCGTCGTACAACGAAGCGCGGACCATCGGCGTATTGCTCTGGAAGATTCGCCAGGTGATGGCGAGCTTCCAGCGCGATTACCAGATACTCGTGGTGGATGACGGGTCGACGGACGCGACGGCGAAGGTCCTCGAGCCGTACACCCGCGTGCTGCCGTTGACCGTGCTGCGCAACGAGGAGCGGCGGGGCTACGCGGCGTCGCTCGAGATGCTCCTGAGGGAAGCCGTGCACCGGTCGAGCTACCCGCGCCGGGATGTGATCGTCACGCTGCAGGCGGACTTCACCGAGGAGCCGAGCGAGATCCCGGCGTTCGTGAAGCGCATCGAGGGCGGCGCGGACGTGGTCACGGGCAGCACGCTCATCGAGCCGAGCCGCTTGCCTCGCACGGAGCGGTGGCTGCGCCGCGCGCTCGCGTTCCTGCTCCGGCGCTCGGATTGGCCGGGCAACGTGACGGACCCGGTATCGGGATTCCGCGCGCTCCGCGTGGCCTGCGTGAAGAAGGCGCTGGAATCCCGGAACGGCACGCCGCTGCTGCGCTGGGATGGCTGGGCGGCCAACGCGGAGCTGCTGCAGCTCGTCCTGCCGTACTGCCGGCGCGTGGAAGAATCGCCGGTGATGCCGCGCTACGACCGGCGGTTGCGCCCGACGCGGTTCAACACCTGGGCGACTGCCAGATCCCTGTTCCGCTTCCTGCGCGCCCGGCCGGCCGTCAACGGCGGCGCGCCGCCGGCGCCGGCCACGGGGCAGGAAGCCGAGCCCGCCACGCCCAGCGCTGGTCGCGGGCGTGGCGCCTCCGGCCGCCGCCAGTCCCGCCGGGGCGGGGCGCGGCGGAGGGGGGCGTCTGCGGTGGCGGCAGCCGCGCCCTCGCCGGAGGCCGGTGCGCCGGCCGCGGCAGAGGCCGCTGCCCCGGGAGCGGTGGAGGCTGGCGCGTCAGGAGCGGCGGATGCCGGCGCCGTGGCTGCGCCCGCTGGCGGGCCCGTGGCGGAAGTGGGGGAGGCGGCACGGCGGGGAGGACGGCCCCCGCGTCGGCGCGGCGGCCGCCGCGGGCTGCGTCGGCGCGGGGGCGCCCGGCAGCAGGCGCCCGAAGCAGCCACGGGTGGCACGGCCGCCGGTGGCGAGAGCCGGATTCACGACAACGAGGTAGGCCCCAAGTGATGCACCTGCACAGAACCCTGGCCCTTGCCGGCGCGCTGTTCCTCTGCGCCGCGGCACCGGCCGCGACGCAGAACGGCGCTGGCTCCTACGGCGCGACGGATCCGGGCGGGGTGGCGGTGGTGCCCTTCGGACTCGGCGAGCGCCTCGGCTACAAGGTGTCGCTCGGCGTGTTCGGCGAGGTCGGCAGCGGCGCGATGGAGGTCCTCGGCCTGGACACAATCCACGGCCACCCGACCTACCACCTGCGCTTCACGGTCAAGGGAGGCGTGCTGTTCGCAAAGGTGGACGACACGCTCCAGTCGTGGCTCGACGTCTCCACGCTCAGCGCGCGTCGCTTCGAGCAGAACCAGAAGGAAGTCAACTACCAGCGGCACCGCACCGTCGACTTCTACCCCGAGCAGGGGATCTGGAAGCGGCTCGAGAACGGGGAGACGGGCAAGCTCGCGACGCCGGAGCCGCTGGATGACGTCTCTTTCCTCTACTTCATCCGCACCATCCCGCTCGAGGTCGGCAAGACCTACACGTTCGACCGCTACTACAAGGAAAGCGGCAACCCGGTCATCGTGCAGGTGCTGCGCAAGGAGACCGTCACCGTGCCGGCCGGCACCTTCGAGACCATCGTCGTGCGTCCGATCATCAAGACGAAGGGCTTGTTCGGCGAAGGCGGCGAAGCGGAGGTTTACTTCACCGATGACCATCGCCGGCTCGTGGTGCAGATGAAGTCCAAGGTCCCCGTGATCGGATCGCTCGGCCTCCAGCTCGAGTCCTACACGCCGGGCGAGAAGCTGACCGCCAAGGCGGCGCCCACGCCCAGCGAACCGTGAGCGACCAGGCGCAGAGGCCCGCCGAAGCCGACTTCTCCCGCATCCGGACCGTTCCGGTGGCGGCACGGGCCAACAAGGTCCGCGCCGCCGATCTGTGTCGGCCTCCGGGCACGGATCGCAGCTTCGCCGCTTTCCTGGAGTCGCTGCCGGACATTCTCGAGGCGAGGAGCTTCCGCGCGGTGGTGGACGCGCTGGCGGCCGCGGCGCGCGGCGGCCGCGGCGTGCTCTGCATGATGGGCGGGCACGTGGTGAAAACGGGGCTCACGCCCGTGCTCGTGGACCTGATGGAGCGTGGCGTCATCACGCACCTCGCCTCCAACGGCTCGGCCGTGATCCACGACTACGAGCTCGCGCGCTGGGGCGGCACGAGCGAGGACGTGGAGGCCGGACTCGCGGACGGCACGTTCGGGATGGCGGAGGAGACCGGCCGCGAAATGAACGAGGCGATCCGGCGGGGCGCACGCGAAGGCTGGGGCCTCGGCGAGTCGCTGGCCCGCGCGCTCGAGGCGCGCTGCGACCTCGCGCACCCCGAGCTCTCGTTGCTGCTCGCCGCGCGGCGGCTGGGTATCGGCTTCACGGTCCACGCGGCGCTCGGCGCCGAGATCATCCACCAGCATCCCGCAGCGGATGGCGCGGCGATCGGGCAGACCAGCTACACGGACTTCCGCCGCCTCGTCGCGCATCTGCCGCGGCTCGAGGGCGGCGTGGTGCTGAACCTCGGTTCCGCCGTGCTGATGCCCGAGGTGTTCCTGAAGGCGCTGACCGTGTGTCGCAACCTGAACGGCGGCTGCCCGCGCGAGTTCGTGGCCGCCGACTTCGACATGGTGCGGCACTACCGGCCGCGCGTGAACGTGGTGGAGCGCCCCACGCGCACGGGCGGCGGCCGCGGCTACCAGATCACCGGCCACCACGAGCTGATGATCCCGCTGCTGGCGTGGGCCGTGGTGGAAGCCCTGGAACGGGGGCGATAGGCGGGCGACGACGTCGCAGCGATGGACATCGGCCCCACCTGACGATCCGGGTGGGGCCGGTCGCATCTGACGTTCCGCGTGGGAGCGGCCGCATCCGACGATCCGGATGGGACTCACCTCGTCTCGGCGACGCGCAGCGCGCGCTGGACGGGTGGCGGATCGCGCTCAGTGCGCTCGAGCCCCGCGGCGATACTATCGTCGGAGCGGGATGCGCAGCAGTTGGCGGTGCCGCAGGTCGAGCGCGTACAGGAACCCGCTGTCCACGGCGAGCCCGTAGAACTGCGCCCCCTTCACGCGCGCGACGAGCTCCGGATCGCCGTTCTCCCGGATCCGCACGATGCGCCCCTCGCCGCCCCGTTCCGCAGCGTACGCGACGCCCTCGGGCGTGGCCGCGATGGCCACCAGCCGGCCGCGGCCGAAGGGCGTCCGGAAGACGCGAGCACGGCCGTCCCGTCCGACGCGGATCACTTCCCCCTCGTACGAGGCGGCGAAGACGGTGCCGGCGCTGTCCGCGGCGATCTGGTAGATGTTGCGCCCGAGCTCCGTCCAGGGCCGGACCGTGCCGTCCGGCGCGACCTGCTGGATCCGGCCGCTCCAGTCCGCGACCAGGATGCTGCCGTCGCGGAGCGCGGCGGCGCCGTACGCCGGGGCGGTGCCGATCCTTCCTGCGATCAAGCGCGCCCTGCCGTCCGGCTCTACACGGTAGAGGTAGTTCTCGCCGCGCGCATGGGCGAGGACGTAGACCGCGCCGTCGGCGGCGACCGGCGCGAACAGCGCCTCCGCTGGCGGGCGGGCCAGCGTTTCCGGGTACGGCTCGCCGCCGCGCAGGGTGAGCAGCCGCGGCCGCGGCCGCAGCGCGAGCGGATCCCAGCCGTAGCTGGCCTGGAAAAGGGAGCCGCCCTGCGCGGCGAGGCCCCAACCCCAGGGTACCGCCGTGGCGATGACCTCACGCGCGCCGGGCTCTGCCACGTCCACGTGCACGACGACGCGGCCGAGCACGGCGCGCGGCGCATCGGCCCCGCCGCCGGCCGGGTCGGCCGGCCGCCCGGCCAGCCGCGGGGCCGCCGCCGGACCGGTGCGAGGCGCGGGGAGATTCGCCGTCGCCGAATCGGTGGCCCGGCCGCTCTGCTCGCTTCGGCCGGCCGGCTTTCGACCGGCCGGCTGCGGCACGGCCGGATCCCCGCCTTCCTGCGCCGCCGAATCGGTAGGCGCGGCCGGGTCCGCGGGCGCCGAGGCCTTTACCGGGTCGGGCGCGGGAGGCGCGACGAGCCGGACCGTGTCCGTGTGTACGCCGGTGGGGAGGCCACGGGGGTCGGCGCGAACCACCAGTGCGTCCCCCACCCGTTCGACCTCGAGCCACTCCGCCGAGGCCTCGGCGGACCATGTGCCGGGCGCGCCGGCCTCCGGTTTCACGCGCACCACCTGGCCGAGCGCCGTGTCGCCGGGCAGCACGGTGAAGCGCAGCTCGTCCGGCGCCGCCACCAGCGCGGGCCCCTCGGACCCGATCTCCACGTCCACCCGCACCGACCCGTCCGGCTGCTCCTCGATGTTGGAGAGCCGGAAGGCCGCGGGCGGGTCGAGCGCGAGCGTGGTTCGCTGCGACTCGCCCGGGAACGGGTCGCCTGCGTCGGCGACGCGGCCGCGTGCCAGCTCGCCCTTGCCGTCGGCTTCGATCAGCGCGACCGCGGGCCGGCGCTCGTCGTTGTTCCACAACCCCAGCTCGGCGGGTTCGGGATCGACGCGCCACACGAGGAGGCCCGATCCGGGCAGGTACGCATCCGAGCCTTCGAGCCGCCGATTTTCGAGCAGGAGGTACTCGCCGCCGCGGCCGGGCAGGTCGTAGCGGAACACGGTGCGCGCGGACCCGACGGCCGGGATGGCGAGGCCGGCCGTGTCGCCCCGGATCCATTGCACTCGCACCCAGCCGAGCATCTCCTTCTCCCACGCACTGGGGTGCGCGGGCGAGAATGGCATGCTGTGGCTGCCCGTGCCCATCAGTCCCCAGGCGCCGATGCCCTGCGAGGAGCCGTCGTAGTCGTAGAGGTCAGGCAGGCCCAGCGCGTGGCCGGTCTCGTGCGCCAGCAGACCGATGTGCATCGGCTCGCACGTGCCGCCCTCCTGCGCGGGCAGGACCACGTAGTCCGAGATGAGGATCCGGCCACCGCTGGCCGCCGGGTCCGCGGTGGCGTACGGCCGCATGGCGCCGCGGTGCGGCCAGATCGCGCCCGCACGACCATCGCCGCGGCAGTCCGTGGCGTAGACGAAGGCCACGAAGTCCACGTAGCCGTCGTCGTCCCCGGAATTCGGGACCCCGTCCGGGCCGTCGTTGTCGAAATCGCCGAAGTCGATGACGGCGTCCGCCGCGCGGAGCGCCTCCACTCGGAACTCGGCGACGCGGCCGAACCGTGCCCAGCCGTGCTCCCGCCGGGCGAGGTAGTGGCCCGCGCTGCGCGGCAGCCGGACCCACGGCGCGACCACGCCCTGGATCTCGAGCAGCCCGCCGGAGACCTCGCGCCAGTAGTCCGCGTAGCTCAGGGTATCGCCTCGACTCGCGCCGAAGAGGCGGTCGGCCAGCCGTTGCTCGGAGAAGGGCACTGCCACGTCTGCGTAATGGACCGGAATGACCGGGACGCGCAGCACGCCCTTGAGCGCCGCGCCCGAGTCGGCCAGGGCCCGGGGGTCGGCGCCGTCCAGTCGCCCGGCGGCGTGCATCTCGGCGCGGCGCCGCCTCACCTCCGCGACGCGGCCGAGCCATGCGCGGCTGAACTCGAGCGGCGGGGCGGGACGCGCATCCAGCCCGGCAATGCGGACGGGCGGAGAGAGTGCCTCCGCCGATCCGACGACGCGCGGAGGACTGCGGTCCTGTGCACGGGCGTCGCAGGGCTGGGCCACGGCCAGCCCCAGCAGTGCACCCAGCGCGAGCGCGGTACGCCCTCGCCGTGGGCTCCGTGGGTGAGGACTGCGGATGGGACGCTCCTTCGCGGGCCGGCCCGCGCAGCTGCGCGCGGCACCGGCATTTCCAACCTGCCAGGGAACCGTTTCTCCGTGATCGCAGGAGCGCCGTGAAGGCGCTATTGCTCCGGTACGGTCGGATAAACGGCGATGACGTCAAATGTTCCCGGTCTTTCGCGCCTCTGGCGCAGGAGGCCCGCGGGCGCGGCCGCTGCGGCAACCTCGGCGGTGCAGCCCCGATGGAGGCAGCCTTGGCGCCTGCAGCTCTTGCGGCTGCAAAGTCGGCGGCTAGAGCCTCGGTAGCTGCAACCCCGGCGTCCACGGCCCGGCGTCCACGGCCCGGCGTCCACGACCCTGGCGGATGCAGCCCCGGTGGCCACAGCGCCACAGCCCTGCCGCCCGCGCGCGTTCGCCCCGGCGGGGCCACCTCCTGCGCAATGGGCGAATCGGCCGGCCTGCATGTGAGAATGAGACACGCGCGCGGCGGCGGGCGGCGACGCACCCGGGCGGGCAGCAACCTTCCTCCCCGCGCAACAATGGCGCTCTGTCCGCGGGACTGGTTGGTCGCGTGCGCCGCCGGCGAAGCCCGCACGGGCGGCACCTCTGGCCGAGCCGCCGCTCCGGCCGACTCTCGCCCGGCCGATCAACGGCGCCGGCTCGCGGCGGTTCCGTGGGGGCTCCGTGGGTGCAGGTACCCGCGATTTACGCCGCGGCGGAGGGCGAGGCCCCGGCGAGACCAACCAACACTTCCCGCGTACAGAGCACGATGGGGCGGCGGAGCGGAACAGGCCGACCCGGCGCGGGAGGGGCGGGCGCGACCGCGCACTACCGGCTCAAACTGCGCAGAACCGGCACGGACTGGCATCAGCGGCTGACCGCGAAGCCGCCCCGCGACGAGGGATGCCAGAGCGTGCCAGGGGGCGGCGACACAGGGCGACAGAGGGCGAAAGGGACAGAGGGCGAAAGGGACAGAGGGCGTAGGGAAGGCCAAGACAGCGGGGTTGACCGACGCCGGGGACACAGTATATTTCAAGTCTGCGCCCCCATCGTCTAGTGGCCTAGGACACCTGGTTCTCAGCCAGGAAACCGGGGTTCGATTCCCCGTGGGGGTACTGACAACGGATCGCGCGGGGCCGGGACCCCTACGAAGCGCCGAACGCCCCGAACGCGCGGCTCCGCGCGGCGATGGTCGCATAGCTCAGCTGGTTAGAGCGCACGGTTCACATCCGTGAGGTCGTAGGTTCGAATCCTACTGCGACCACTGAAAACGCGGTTCTTGCGCCCCGGTGGACTGACCCACCGGGGCGTTCTTGTTCCGGCTTGCCACACCTCGCCGGTTCGCCGCCGAGATCACGGGGAACCGCGCCGAGGGGCGGCCGGGACCGCGGACGGGGCCTTCGCGCGGCGGGCACGCGCGATACGCACCTTCGCGCCGTCGGCACGCGCCATACGGACCTTTGCGCCATAGGCATTCGCGGCACGGCCCTCGGCGCCGCGGGCAACTTGCCATACCGGCCTCCGTGCCGTGGGTACCGTCGTTCGGGTCTTCGCGAGGTGAGCACTCCCGATACGGGGCCTTCGCGCGGTAGGAGCCCGCCATTCTGGCCCTCGCCCGGAAGGGGCACGAACCGGCCACACAGCCCTTCGCGCCGTTCGCACCCACGGTACGGTCCGCCCCGCGGCGGGTACAAAGCATACGGGCCGTTGCCCCCCGGGCGCCTGCCGTGCCCGGTCTGCTGGATCCGGAGTCGGCGGAGAGCATGCGAAAAGAGCCACAGGAGCGCGCAGTCCACACGCCAGCGCCCCGACCACCACGGGCCGGGGCGCCGGGCCGCGCCACAGCCGTTCTCCGGGTGAGCGGCATGGACTGCGCCAGGTGCGCGGAGAGCGTGGAGAAGGCGCTCCGCCGGCTCGGGGGCGTGGAGGCCGTCCGCGTCGACGTCGTCGGCGGGAAGGTCACGGTCGAGTACGCCGAAGGCAGGCTCGACCGGGACGACCTGGCCGCCGAGATCGCGCGCGTCGGGTACCGCGTCGTCGCCGATGTACCCGTCCGGCGCGACGTCTTCGATGTCGAAGGCATGGACTGCGCCGATGAGGTGCGGCTGATCGAGCAGAAGCTGAGCGACCTCCCCGGCATCTCGCACCTGGGCTTCGATCTGGTGGGCCGGCGGCTCACGGTCGAAGGAGACGTCGCGCCTTCCGAGGTGGTACGCGCCATCGGCTCGCTGGGCATGCGCGCGCATCTGGTGAGCGGGCAGCGCGAGGAGGCTGGCGGCTGGTGGGAGCGCCGGGGCCGGCTCGCCCTCGCGGCACTCGCGGGCGTGCTCTGGGCCGCCTCGCTGGCGGTCGGGTACGTCCTCGATGCCGAGCCGCTGATCGCCGCCCTCGCCGTGGGCGCGGTGGCGGCCGGCGGACGATACGTCTTCCCGCGCGGACTCCGAGCGGTCAGGAACCGCGCACTCGACATGAACTTTCTCATGTCGGTGGCTGCGGTGGGCGCGATCCTCATTGGCGAATACGAGGAAGCCGCCTCGGTCATGTTCCTCTACGCGGTTGCCCAGTTGCTCGAGGCGCGCTCGATGGACCGGGCGAGGAACGCGATCAGGGCGCTCATGGACCTCTCCCCCGCCGAGGCGACGGTGTTGCGGGATGGCCGCGAGGTGCGAATCCCCGTCGAACGCGTCGCGGTGGGCGAGACGGTCATCGTCCGGCCGGGCGAGAAGATCCCGGTGGACGGAGCGGTGCTCGCGGGCGCATCGAGCGTGAACCAGGCGCCGATCACGGGAGAGTCGTTGCCCGTCGAGAAGGTGCCGGGCTCGGAAGTCTTCGCCGGCACGTTGAACGGCGAGGGCGCTCTCGAGGTCCGCGTGACCAGGCCGGCTTCGGACACGACGCTTGCGCGCATCATCCACCTCGTCGAAGCAGCGCAGGCGACGCGCGCGCCGAGCCAGGCCTTCGTCGACCGCTTCGCGCGCGTCTACACGCCAGCCGTGGTGGCCACGGCGGCGGCGGTCGGCATCCTCCCGCCAGTCGTCGGGCTCGGCACGTGGGGAGAGTGGTTCTATCGCGCACTGGTGCTCCTCGTGGTCGCGTGCCCGTGCGCGCTGGTGATCTCGACGCCCGTGACGATCGTGAGCGCCCTCACCGGCGCTGCCCGCAGAGGGATCCTGATCAAGGGCGGGCTGCACCTGGAGAACGCCGGGCGCGTGCGGGTCGTCGCGTTCGACAAGACGGGAACGCTGACGGAAGGGCAGCCGGAGGTCGTCGACATCGTCGCGCTGGATGGGGCGGAGCCGCGCGAGATCCTGGCGCTCGCTGCCGCGGCTGAAGCGCGGAGCGAGCATCCGCTCGCGCGTGCGATCCTGCGGCGCGCCGAGGAAGAGGGACTCTCCGTTCAGCCAGCCGCCGAGACCTCTGCCATCACGGGCAAGGGACTTCGGGCACGGGTGGGCGCGGACGAAGTCTTTCTCGGCAACGCGCGGCTCTTCGCGGAGTCTGGGGGTGTTTCCGCCGCGGTGCGGCGGATCCTCGACCAGCAGGAAGCGGAAGGCCGGACGGCGGTGGTGCTCGCCGTGCGCCCGGCTGGCGACGATGCCGAGCCGCCGCGCGTGAGAGGCGTCCTCGCCTTCGCGGACCCGGTCCGGCCGGGGGCCGCTGCCGCGCTTCGCGCGCTCCACGCTGCCGGGATCGAGAAGATCGTGATGCTGAGCGGCGACAACATCGGCACGGCTCGGGCCGTGGCCACGGCCCTCGGCGGGACTGGCGTGGGCGTTGACGACTTCCGGGCCGGGCTGCTTCCCGAGGACAAGGTGGCAGCGGTGCGTGATCTCCGTTTGCGGTACGGGCGGGTGCTCATGGTGGGCGACGGCGTGAACGATGCCCCCGCGCTCGCCGCGGCGGACGTGGGAGTCGCCATGGGCCTGGCGGGCACCGACGTCGCGCTCGAGACGGCGGACATCGCCCTCATGGGCGACGAGCTCTCGAAGCTGCCGGCCGCGATCGGGCTCGCGCGCAAGGCGGAGCGCATCATCCGCGCGAACATCGGCTTCTCGCTCGCGCTCAAGGCCGCCTTCGTGCTCCTCGCCGTGACCGGCGTTGCCACGCTGTGGATGGCTGTGCTCGCGGACATGGGGGCGAGCCTCCTGGTCCTCACGAACGGGCTTAGGGCGCTCCGGCCACCGGCATCGGCAGCGCTCGTTCGCGCGTGATCGAGTGTGATGTCGGTGGCAGCGCCGCCGGCAGCGACCGCTGAGATTCAGGTAGCGACGAGTGCGTACAGCCCGGTGTGCCGCCGCTGCATCATCAATGGAGCACCTCTCGCGAAAGCCGCCGCTCCGACCCGCCCCCCGGCGCGACAACCGCGGCGAACGCCCAGCGACAACGCGGGTCGGTCGTGATCCCACGGAATCGCCCGGAATCCTGCCGAGGTCCCACTGCCACCACTCCGCACAAGTCGGATGTGCTGCTTCGGTCGGCAGGACGATGTTGTTCCCGCGCGAGGTGCGCCGTAGCGCTCGTCCAGCGGGTTCTCCAGGCGGGGCTGCACGCCCGGGTCGGGGACGGCGTTGCCTCGCCAGCGCCGATCCTGAGCAGGGTACGGTGGTTGCACCGCTCCGCCCCGGAGACCGATCGAGGGAGGATCGCGATCCGGCCACTGCAGCATGAATCCCGTGAGGGCTCGCACCCGACGGGGAGCCGGGCCCGTCTCGCGTTCGCGGCCGTCCTGCTCGCCGTGGCCGTGCAACCGGTGCGGGGACAGGAGCACCCGCCGCGACCCGGCGCGCCGCACGGCGTCGCAGACACTGCCCGCGCGATGGGCATGGACGGCATGATGGCCGGGCCGCTCGGCATCCCGCGGACGCGGGAGGGCTCGGGCACCGCCTGGCTGCCGGACTCCTCGCCCATGTACGCCCTGCACTGGAGGGCGGGCGAGTGGGAGCTCATGCTGCACGGCAACGTCTTCCTCCAGTACATCGACGAGGGGAGCGAGCGCGGGGAGGAGCAGCTCGGCAGCGTGAACTGGATCATGGGGATGGCGCGGCGGCCGCTGGCCGGCGGGGATATCACCCTGCGCGCCATGCTGAGCGCCGAGCCGATCACCGTGGGCGAGTGCGGCTACCCGGACCTGCTGGCGACGGGCGAGTTCTGCGACGACCGCGGGCCGCTGCACGACCGCCAGCACCCCCATGACCTGTTCATGGAGCTGGCCGCACTGTACGAGCGCGCGCTGGCGGAGGACCTCGCCGTCCGGGTGTATGCCGCGCCGGCGGGCGAGCCTGCGCTGGGGCCCGCGGCCTACCCGCACCGGCCTTCGGCGTTGTTCAACCTCTTCGCGCCCATCAATCACCACTGGCACGACGCGACGCACATCAGCTTCGGCGTGCTGACGGCCGGCTTGTTCGGCCGGCGCTGGAAGGTCGAGGGCTCGCTCTTCAACGGCCGCGAGCCGGACGACGAGCGTTACGGCATCGACCTCGCGCCACTCGATTCCTACGGCGGTCGCATCTGGTACCTGCCGTCCGGGCGGTGGGCGCTCCAGTTCTCGGCGGCCCACCTGAACGAGGCGGAGCAGCACGAGCCGGGCGAGCCCCGGATCGATGTGGTCCGGGCGACGGCGTCTGCCGCTCATCACCGGCCCGTGGGGGAAAGCGGCTGGTGGGCGAGCGCAATCGTTTGGGGCCGGAACGACGAGGATGGCGCGCCCGCGACGCACGGCGTCCTCCTCGAGAGCACGCTGGACCTGGACGAGCGGCACGTCTTCTTCGGCCGCGCAGAGTGGGTTGGGAAGACGGGGGAGGAGCTGGCGCTCGGGGTCCCGCGGCTGGACGAAGAGGTCTTCACGGTCGCCAAGCTGCACCTGGGGTACCTGCGCCAGTTTGCGCCGCTCGCCCACCTGCTGGTCGGGGTCGGCGCGGGTCTCTCGCTGAGCTTCATCGGAGACGGCCTCGAGCCGTTCTACGGGACGAGGATCCCCGTCGGCTTCGCGATCTTCGGCAACCTC
Organism: Longimicrobiales bacterium; assembly: GCA_036563975.1. Classification (GTDB taxonomy): domain Bacteria; phylum Gemmatimonadota; class Gemmatimonadetes; order Longimicrobiales; family RSA9; genus RSA9. The sequence continues at coordinate 25,753 of DATCLK010000083.1, forward strand.
ATGCCCGCGCGCATGGCGATGGGCGCGACGCATCCGGCACCGCACGCGCCCGCGGAGTCGGCACCCGCGGCCGAGCCCGGGGAGATGCGCCGCTGAGGCGGTGCATGGCGTGGCCGCGCCACGCGCGACGACGGCGGCCGGCGTGCTCCCGCCACTCGCTGGGCTCGGCGCGTTCGTTTCCCGATCGGCTTCTCGCTCGCGCTCAAGGCCGCCTTCGTGCTCCTCGCCGTGACCGGCATCGCGACGCTCTGGATAGCCGGGCTCGCGAACATGGGGGGAGCCTGCTGGTCCTCACCAATGGGCGCAGGGCGCTTCGGCCGCTGGCAGCGGCGGCGCTCGTTCGCGCGTGATCGAGTGTGATCTGGGTCACAGCGCCGCTGGCAGCGACCGCCGAGATTCAGGCACCGACGAGCACGTGTGGCCCGGCGTGCTGCCGCTGCATCATCAGCGGAGCCGGCAGCGAACGCCCGGGTTCAGGGCGAAAGGCAGAGGACGGAACCTGAAGCCGTGAGCGAAGAGAACGCCCGGCGGGGAGCCGCCTGGATCATGGGACGATGCCGAGCTGGCGACCGACCTCCGGCGGCCCGCGCGAGAGGTCGGACATGATCGAATATCCACAGCGGGCGCGCCGCCACGAACGCGCGCGCTCCGCGATGCTGTTGCCGGGCAACGGAGCGCCGGCCTCGTGGCCCCGGGGGCGTCGAGCACATGCACACCTGCATGCGGTGGCCGCCACGCTGCTCGTCGCTGCCCTTTCCGCCTGCGCCGCCGAGTACCCCCAGACCACCTTCCGGCCCGTCACCGATTTCGGCGCGCGCCTCAACGACGTCCTCGCCGGCGCCTTCTGGTGGATGATGGGCATCCTCGTCCTGGTCGAGGTGCTGCTCGTCTACGCGATCATACGCTTTCGCGACCGGCCCGGCCGGGGGGAGCCGCGCCAGGTCTACGGGCACACGGGGCTCGAGGTCATCTGGACGCTGGTGCCGGCCGCCATTGTGGTCGCGATCGCCGTGCCGACGGTGCGGACGATCTTCGCCATCGAAGCGCCGCCCGGTGATGACGCAGTGGTCGTGGATGTGATTGGGCACCAGTGGTGGTGGGAGTTCCGCTACCCGCAGTACGAGCTGGTGACCGCGAACGAGCTCTACCTCCCGGTCGGCCGGCCGGTCCATCTCCGACTGCGCTCCGCCGACGTGGTGCACAGCTTCTGGATCCCACGGCTCGGCGGGAAGCGTGACACGAACCCGATCCCGGCGGCCGCCGTGCAACGCGGCGACGGCTTGAATCAGCTCACCTTCACCATCAACGAGCCGGGCGTCTACCTGGGCCAGTGCGCGGAGTACTGCGGGCTCTCGCACGCGCTCATGCGCATGCGGGCCGTGGCGTTGGATGAGGACGAGTTCGAGGCCTGGGTCCGGCACATGAAGGCGCCGCCCGCCCCGCCCGAAGGCTCGCTGGCCGCGCGCGGCCAGGAGATCTTCATGCGCAGCGCGTGCATCGCGTGCCACGCCATCAACGGGACGAACGCTCGCGGGCTGATCGGGCCGAACCTGACGAACCTGGGTGACCGCTGGGCGATCGGCGCCGGCGTGCGCGAAAACACGCCGGAGAACCTGGCGGCCTGGATCCGGAACCCCCAGGCGGTGAAGCCGGGCGCGCTCATGCCCGGCACCGAAGGGGGGCCGGGCGGGCTGCCGCCGACCAACCTGAGCGAAGACGAAGTCGAGGCGGTCGTCGCCTACCTCCAGAGCATGCGCATGCCGCGCGAGCCATGAGGGGCGGCGGTCCGCGATCTCCGATCCCGGGAGACTGACGCCATGGGGAGCGCTCTGACCACGCCTGCGAGACGCCTCGCCGCACGTTCGCGCCGCGCCGGCGGCCTGTGGGAAACCGTGTGGAGCTGGATCACCACGGTGGACCACAAGCGGATCGGCATCATGTACGGCGCGACCTCGCTCTTCTTCTTCCTGGTGGGAGGCATCGAGGCGCTGCTCATCCGCATCCAGCTCGCCCGCCCAGACAACACGTTCCTCTCCGCAGAGGCCTACAACCAGATCTTCACGATGCATGGCACGACCATGATCTTCCTGGTCGCCATGCCGCTGGGCGTCGCATTCTTCAACTACATCGTGCCACTGCAGATCGGGGCGCGCGACGTCGCGTTCCCGCGTCTCAACGCACTGTCGTACTGGATCTTCCTCTTCGGGGCGCTCTTCCTGAACTCCAGCTTCCTGTTCGGCGCCGCGCCGAACGGCGGGTGGTTCGGCTATGCGCCGCTCACCGGCGCGCAGTACTCGCCCGGCCTGAACATCGATTTCTGGGCACTCGGACTCCAGATCACGGGGATCAGCTCGATCCTGGGCGGGATCAACTTCATCACCACGATCGTGAACCTGCGCGCTCCGGGGATGCGGCTCATGCGCATGCCGCTGTTCACCTGGATGACGCTGGTGACGAGTTTCCTCCTGATCACGGCGCTCCCGGTCTTCGCCGTCGCGCTCATCTTCCTCACCTTCGACCGCTTCTTCGGCACCAACTTCTTCGTCGCGTCTGCGGGCGGCAACGCGGTGCTCTGGCAGCACCTCTTCTGGCTATTCGGGCATCCCGAGGTCTACATCCTCGTCCTGCCCGCCTTCGGGATGATGTCCGAGATCGTGCCGACGTTCTCGAGGAAGCCGCTCTTCGGCTACAACACGATGGTGTACTCGGGGATCCTGATCGGGATGATCTCCTGGGGTGTGTGGGCGCACCACATGTTCACGACGGGGCTCGGGCCGGTCCCGGACGCCTTCTTCGCGGTGAGCTCGATGCTCATCGCCATCCCGACGGGCGTGAAGATCTTCAACTGGCTGGCGACAATGTGGGGCGGCTCGATCCGCTTCGACACGCCGATGCTCTTCTGCATCGCGCTGGTCGGGATGTTCACGATCGGCGGCATCTCCGGCGTGCACCACGCCACG
>DATCLK010000084.1:0-8652 GCA_036563975.1 Longimicrobiales bacterium
GGACGAAGTCCGGCGTGAGACCCAGGGCCTGGATGCTCGTCTCGCGCAGCCGGATCTCGAGCACGCGCGCCCGGCCGCCGTACGCCTCGACCGCGGCCACGCCGTCCACCTGACGGAGCTCCGCGGCGATCACGTCATCGACGTAGGCGCGCAGGGCCTCCAGCGTGTACGGTCCGGTGAGCGTGTAGCCGAGGAACGGGCGCTGCTGCTCCGCGAACTCCCGCGGGACGTACGGGGTGACCTGGGGCCGGCTCGCACCGGCAGGCAACTCGGGAGCCAACGCCGCAAGGCGCTCGGAGAGCTCGAGACGGGCGAAATCCATGTCCGTCTCGCGCGCGAACTCCACCGTGACCTGCGCCTGGCCTACCCCGCCCTGGTCCCGCGACTCCGACGTCACCTTCTCCACGCCTCGCACCTGCTGGACCGCTGCCTCGAGGGGCGAGGTGAGGAACGCCTCGGTCGCCTCCGGGGAAGCGCCCGGCCAGGTCGCCGTAATGGTGAGGCGCGGCAATTGCGTGTCCGGGAGGAACTCGATGGGCAGGTTCCGCCACGCCGCCACTCCCAACAGCGCGATGGCCAGGTAGGCCATGGTCACGGCCACGGGCCGCCGGATCGCCAGCCTGATCATTCTTTCACCAGGTCGCGCGAAGAATCAGACGCGAACGGATCGCCGCTGGCGAGCGCCGGCGCCCCCGCCGGCGAGGGCGCGGCCCGACCGCCGGCGCTGGCGGCCGCCAGCGCGCCCGGGGCGGGCTCCGGAACCCGCCCGAACAGCCGCCGGACCCGCATGGCCCCGGCCTCCATCATGTCGTACGCGACGGGGACGATCACCAGCGTCAGCGCGGTCGCCACGGCCAGGCCGCCGATCAGCGCGATCGCGAGTGGCGCCTGCAGCTCCCCGCCCCTGCCGATGCCCAGCGCCAGCGGCACGAGCCCCAGCATCGTGGTCAGCGTGGTCATGAGGATCGGGCGGAGCCGCGCCCGGCCCGCCTCGATGATGGCATCCCGCAGCGGCATCCCGCGCTCGCGCTGCTGGCGGATGAAGTCCACCAGCACCACCGCGTTGTTGTCCACGATGCCCACCAGGACCACGAGGCCGATCAGGCTCATCGTGTTCACGCCCCCGCCTGCGAGCCACAGCGCCACGGCGGCGCCGATCACGGCCAGCGGAACGCTCAGCAGAATGGTGAACGGGTGAACGAACGACTCGAACTCGGCTGCCAGGATCATGTACACGAGCAAGATCGCCAGCAGGAACGCGAAGGCGAGGTCGCGGAACCCGCGGCGCATCTCCTCGTTCTCGCCGCCGATCTCGACCCGCACGCCGGGTGGCGTATCGAGGTCCGCCAGTGCCGCGCGGGCGGCTGCGATCCCCTCAGCGAGCCCGCGACCCGCGACATCCGCGTAGACCGTCACCACGCGTCCCTGGTCGATGCGGCGGATCTCCGCAGGGCCGACCTCTTCGCGCGGGCTGATCAACTCGCGGAGCGGTACCCCGTCGACGCGCAGCAGGTGGAGCGTCTCGAGCGAGTGCCGCACGGAGTCCGGCAGCCGCACGATCACGGGGATCTTCCGGTCGAAGTCCACGAAGTCCGTGGCCCGGACGCCCTGCATGTAGGCCTCGACCGTGCGTGCAATGCGCTGGGGCTGGATCCCGTAGGAGGCGGCGCGCTCGCGATCGATGTCCAGCCGGACCTCGGGCTGCCCGAGCTCGGTGCCCAGCCGCACGTTCACGAGCTCCGGGGTCCGCGCGAGCCGGTCCTGGACGGCCCGCGCGTACGCCAGCATCGCATCGAGGTCCTCGCCCCGGATCCGGACGGCAAGGTCCGCCTCCGCGCTCCCCAGCAACTGACCGAGCGCCGTGGCACGCCCCGTTTCGATGGTCACCGCGCCCGGAGGGAAGGCAGCCAGGTGCGGCCGCACTCGCTCGATGGCGGCTGCGGTCGCGGCACCCTCTGCCATGCGGATGTCGAGCTCCGCCGTGTTCGGGCCGCTCGCCTCTTCCTGCAGCCCCGCGAGCATGAACTGCCGCCCGATGCGGGTGAACACCGCAGCCACGTCCGGGTCGGCGAGGAACAGGGCCTCCAGCCGGGCGGCCGCTTCGGCCGTCCGCTCCAGGGGCGTGCCGCGCGGCAGCTCGAGCCGGACGCGGAACTCGCCTTCGTCCACCTGCGGCAACACCGCCCGGTCGAGGGTCCAGCCGAGGGCGAGCGAGCCCAGCAGCACTGCCGTGGTCAGCGCTACGACGCGCCCCCGCCGGTCCAGCGCCCGGGCCAGCACCACCGGGTACCACGCGGCGAAGCGCGTGAACGCGCGGTCGAAGGCAGCGAGTGGCGGGCCGAAGAGGCGGCCCAGCAGCCGGCGCGCTCCGCGGAACGGCAAGCCCAACCAGCGCGCCGCCGCTCCCTGCCGCCCTCGCGCCTCGCCCTCCCCCCAGCGCGCCGCCAGCAGCGGCACGAGCGTCAGCGCCACGATGATGCTGGCCAGCAGCGAGAACGTGACCGCCAGCGAGAGCGCGCCGAACAGCTCGCCCGCCACACCCTCGATGTAGACGATCGGGCCGAAGACGGCGATCGTGGAGAGCGTGGATCCGATGATCGCGTTCTGCACCTCCTCGGTCCCCGCCGCGGCGGTGGCCGCTGCGGACGCCGCGCCCCCTGCCTGCTCGCGCAGGCGGAAGATGTTCTCCAGCACGACGATCGAGTTGTCCACCAGCATGCCGACGCCCAGCGCCAGGCCGCCCAGGCTCATGATGTTGAGCGTCACGCCTGCCGCATCCAGGAGCGCGAACGTCGCCACCACCGAGATCGGGATGGCGAGCGCGACGATCACCGGGTAGCGCGGATTGCGGAGGAAGAGGAACAGGACCAGGAAGGCCAGCACCGCGCCGGACACGAGCGAGTCGATCACGTTCGCGATCGCATCCGAGATGAAGCCCGCCTGCGTCATCGCGACCTCGATCTCGAGCGCCGGGAACTCCTCCCGGAGCTGCTCGAGAACGCCCTCGACCTCCTCGCTCACCCGGACCGTGTTGGAGCCGGCCTCCTTGAACAGAAGCAGGCCGACCGCTTCCTTCCCGTTGAAGCGCGTGATCGACTCCCGCTCGCGAAAGCCGTCCTCGACGACCGCGACATCGCGGACGCGGAGCAGCCGGGACGCGCCGGCGTCGGCACCGTCATTGCCGCCGTCCTGGCCGGCCGGCCGCTCGGACCGCACGACCACGTCCCCGATCTGCTCGACCGCCTGCAGCTCGCCGAGCGTACGCAGCGGATACTGGTAGCGCCCGCGCAGCACGCGCCCCCCCGGCGCGCTCACGTTGGCCGCTGCCAGCGCCGCCTCGATCTCCTGGATCGTGACGCCGAAGCTCTCCAGCCGGTTCGGATCCACGTCCACGTGGATCTCGCGCTCCAGCCCTCCCGTCACGCTGGCCTGCGCGACGCCGTCGATCTGCTCGAGGCGGCGCTTGATCACCGTCTCCGCCAGTTCCTTCAGCTCCCACAGGTCGGAAGGCCCCGCGACGCTCACCGCCATGATCGGCTCCGACGCGGGGTCGGTGCGCAGCACGGCCGGACGGCTGGCCAGCTCCGGGAGCGCGTCCCGCCCGTTGTCCAGCCGCTCGCGCACGTTCAGCACGGCGAAGTCCATGTCCGTGCCCCAGGCGAAGCGGAGCGTGACCAGAGAGACGCCGTCGCGGGACACGCTCTCGATGCGCTCCACGCCCGGGACCGCCGCCACCATGCTCTCGATCTCCTCGGTGACCAGGCGCTCGACCTCCGCAGGCGCCACGCCCGGGTACGCCGTGTAGATGACGAGCTTCGGATACGCGATGTCCGGCAGCAGGTCTACGGGGAGCCGAAAGAACGAGATGAGTCCCAGGAAGGTGATGCCGATGAACAGCATCGCCACCGCGACGGGACGCCGGATCGATCGGCTGGCGAGCGACATTTCAGGGTCTCACCGTTCCGCCGACGTGCCGTTCCACTGCAATCAGGGCGTTGATCAGCGCGAAGCGGGCGTCTACGGCCGCGCGCTCCTCGCGGGCCACATCGTCGATGAAGCGCTGCAGGTCCGTGAACGAGATCGCGCCGAGGCGGAACTTCTCCTGCCCCAGCTCGACACGCTGGCGCGCGAGCTCGGCCGAGCGCTCCGCGAGCTGGAGCGATCGGTACGCGTTGCGCAGGTCCACCAGGGCCGCGCGCACATCACGCTCGACGCGCAGCCGCTCCTCCCGCAACGCCTCCCGCGCATCGTCCGCCGTCGCATTCGCCTGTGCGATCTGCCGCGAGACCTGGAACCGGTCGAACAGGGGGATCTGCGCGCCGAGCTGCACCGAGAAGCTGCGGTTGCGCGGGTTCAGCTCGAACAGCGCATCGTTGCTCGACAGGCTCATGCCGCGCGAGAAACTCGCGCTGACGGAGAGCGTCGGCCAGCGGGCCGAGCGCGCCGAGGCGGCATGGTGCTCTGCAGCGGCCGCCGATGCCGCGAGCTCGACCAGGCGTGGCGCGGTCTCGAGCGCACGGGCCACGAGCGCCTCTTCGTCCAGCAGGGCCGGGTCGAAAACGGGGGGCAGGTCATCCGCCAGCTCGAACGCGATGTCTTCCTCGAGCCCCATGACCTGTCCGAGGTCGAGGTCGGCCTTCCGGGCGGCGCCGCGCGCCTGGTCGAGGGCGAGCTCCTGGCGCGCCACGTCCAGTTGCGCGCCCAGCACGTCCTCGGGGTGTGTCCGGGCCACGCGGAGTTGCTGCTCGGTGATCTCCAGCCGCTCCCGCGCCGAGGCGAGGAGCCGCTCCTCGAGGGCGATCCGCCGCCGCGCCTGGAGCGCGGCGTAATAGCGGCGCGAGACCTCCGCCACGAGCTCCTGCTCGCTGCCGGCGATGCGTGCGGCCACCGCCCGCGACTCCGCCCGCGCGGCCCGCACCTCGTTCACGCGCCTCATTGCATCGAACAACGTGAGACTGGCGCCGATGCTCTGGCTCGCCGACGTGCGGCGGTAATCGATCGGCTCGGGCAGCTCGACCGCCTGGCCGAAGTCGTTCTCGCCCGTGATCGTGCGGGAAGTCGTGAGTCCCGTCCCGAAACTCGCGGAGACGCTGGGCAGGAACTGCGACCATGCCGCGCGCTCGGCCACGGCCGTCACGTCGGCGTCGTTCCGCACCCGCAGGTGCGACGGATTGCGCTGGCGCGCGATGCGGAGCGCATCCTCGAGCGTGAGCACCGGCGGCACGTCCTGCGCGGCAGCGGGACCGCCCGCCACGCACGACAGGAGGGCCGCCACGAGAAGACGCCTCATGGAGAAGTCTCGCCGCTGGTTGGTTGCACCTGGTGAAGCGGCGCTCCAGCCGCCGCATCCGCCGAGAGCGCCCCGACGCTCGCCGGCGGATCACCGGGGCCGGCCGCCCGCCTCCCGGACGTCCTCCACGATGCGCACGGGCGCGTCGTGGATCAGCGTGTAGTGTCCGTCCGTCAGGACGATCTCGCCGGGAACCAGGCTCTGCTGCTCCTCGCACTGGTCCGCCGGAAGGATCTCGACGAGGGATTCGTTCTCCAGCCCCGGACAGATGTACCGCCACTCGGCCGTGCCGCCCTTCGGGTCGCCCTTCAGGACGAACACCATGGTCCGGCCATCTCGCTCCAGGACGGCGGAACGCGGCACCAGGAGGCGGTCCGGGAAGCGGCGCGCTTCCAGCGCGACCCGCGCCCACATCCCCGGCAAGATCTCGCCCCGCGGATTGTCGACCGACACGGTCACCTTCGCCATGCGCGTCTGGCGGTCCACGAGGGGGTTCACCGTCTCGATCCGGCCGGTGAACTCCCGGCCCGGGAACGCCGTGAGCGAGATGCGGGCGCGACGCCCCACCGCCAGGTACCCGACGTCGCCCTCGAGCACCTGCACCTCGATCTTGATGGGGTCGGTGTCGATGACGGTCACGAGCTCGTCCCCCACCCTCACCCACTGGCCCGGCACCACCTTCACGTTCGCCACCCGCCCGCCGAACGGCGCTTTCACCCGCGTACGCTCGAGCTCGATGCGCGCGCGCTCGAGGTCCACCTCGGCGGCGGCCAGCCCGCTCCGCGCCCGCGCGCTGCGCTCTCGTTCCGCCCGGATCGCCGGATCCGCGATCATCCGATCATCGAACAGCGTCAGCTCACGGTAGGTCGCCTCCGCCGACTGCAGCCGCGCTTCCGCCTGGGTGACCGCGAGCTGGTACTCCGTGGGATCGATGACCACCAGTAGCGCGCCGGGTCCCACCACGTCGTTCTCCCGCACACGCACCTCCAGCACGCGCCCGGCGACCTGCGCCAGCATTGGCGCCTGCCGGTCCGCCGCCGCCTGACCTTCCCCGGTCACCGACAGGACCAGCGTGTCCAGCACCACCTCGGCACCCTCTACCGGGTTCGCGACGTCCGTCGGGAACGCCGCGGCGGCCGCCTCCGGCGTCGGCACGTTCCCGCTTGCCGCGCCCTGCCCCTCCGGTGGCTCGGGCTCACCACGCACGCGGAGGTAGATCCCGGACCCCAGCGCCAGGACGATCGCAACAGCGACCACCAACGGGATGATGCGCTTGGCTGTGACCATGGGCTTCGATGACCGGAGGGCCGACACCCAGACCCGGCCTACGTGGTCGGGGTGTCAACGTATTCGTCGGGTCGGTGCGGCAACGTAAGCCGCCACCCCGCCATCTGCAATGGCTCTTCGCGCCGAACCAGCCGCGCTTCGCGCCACGGCCGATGCGTTCCTGCTGGGGAAACCTGCGCTGTCCGGAGGTTCGATGCACGCGCCGGCGCGAGGGTTGCTCACCCGCCTCCGTTCCGGGCGACACGCCGCAGCGCCCGCCGGAGCCGACGCACGATCCGCTCTTCTCGCTCGCGTTGGCGCAGCAGGATCTCCACCGCGCGCTCCCGGCCTTCCGCCTCCGCGGCCTCGATCAGCAGGCGATAGCGCGCTAGCGCATCCAGCCGGTGTGCGAGCTCGCGCTCCAGGGGGTGCTGCGTGGAGGCCTCTTGGTCCGCCTCCATCCAGAACGAATCCAGACCGGGGATCGTCCGCTGCCGCCGCGGCCCATCAATCGGTCCGCGGGCCGCCGCCTCGCGCCGCTGCCGGCCCGGTTCTCCCGGCCGCCCCGGCTGAATGGCGCCGCTCCGCCTCGCTGCGGGACGTCCGGGGCCTCGCCCGGACTGACGACGTGCGAGCGGCTCGCGGTCCATGCTCCACCGGTGCGCGGGTTTCCGGCCAGCCGCGGGCGGGGCGCGCCGGAACCTGCGGCTCCGTGCGCCGCCGCTCCCATCGGGCGGCGTGGCTCGCACACCCGAAGGGTGCAAGACGCGTTCCGCGTCGCACCACGCAAATCATTGTGGCAACGATAGATTCCGCGGGTCAGCCCGCAGCGGCGCGGCCCGCCGCCGAAACCGGCGCGCCGGGGTCCGCGGCGCCCTCGGGGTTCAGCGCGGCCGCGAGGAGCCCGAAGCCGCGGCGCCGTTGCGGGCGCCGCCGGACGCGCTGGTGTCCGCCGCGCTCGCCCCGGCCGTCTCGCGGACGCGCTCGTACAGCATGAGGTCCGGCGTGCCGTCCGGCGTGACGGCCAGGAAGGCCCGCGGCTCGCCGTTGGAATCGGCGAGGATGAGCGAGGACACCCCGTCGCTGGCGAGCCCGAGCGACGCGCGGTTGTTGCCGTCGCCATCCGCGAAGACGACCTGGGCCATCCCGTCGGGCGGCAACGCCAGCACCGCGCGGTTGTGGCCTTCCCGGTCCTTGAGCGCCACGCCGGGCGAGCCGTCGCTCAACAGCGTGAGCTGCAGCCGCGGCTGGCCGTCGCGGTCCTGGAGCGCGAAACGGCTCGAACCGTCGGGCTGCATTCCGAGCACGGCACGGATCAGCCCCTCGTCGTCGCGCAGCACGAAACGTTTCGCCTGAACCACCTCCGCCGTCGCCATCGACTGCCGTGCGAACACCACCAGGAGGGAGGTGGTGAGGCCGAGGAGGATGGCGAGGCCGGCCAGCAGGAGTTGGCTCAGCCGCTTGAGGCGGCGGTTCTCGCGCTCCACTTGCTCCAGGCGCTGCAGGATCACCTGCTCGACCCTGCGGATCCCTTCCGTCGTCTGCGAATCCATGGCTCCTCCCGCATGGCGGCCTCTCCCGGCCGCAGTCTCCGCCCCGAACCGGGTCCGTGCAACTCGTTCGGCTGCATCGTCGCGCTCAACGCTCTGCGCTCCGGCGTCGCTGCTTCCTCTCGCGTCGAGGGCGAGAACCGGCGGGCGTGGCCCGCCCGCGCGCGCCCGTCGCGTTGCAAGGCGGCAACCCTCGCTTCCGCCGGCGCGAGGGCTGCCGGGTGCGGGCCGTCATCGCCGCTCAGCGCGCCTCCGCTGCGTGTGGCGCGAGCCTCGCGGGGTCGCCCCACTCGAGCGCGTCTCCCTCCCGTGTTCCCGTCGCCTCGAGCGTGCCCGCGGGCAGCTCCAGCGCATGGTCCGCCCGCCGGTGCCAGCGGGTCCACGCGTTCGGACGCAAACGGGGGTAGAGCGCAACCACGGCGCCGCGCCGGTCCACGAAGGCGATGTCGAGGGGATAGCGAATGCCGTGGAGGTGCACCGCCCTGCACCACATCAGCATCATCCCCTCGCCCGGCCGCGGCTCCGGCCTGCCGATCAACCCGCGCA
>DATCLK010000085.1:0-9413 GCA_036563975.1 Longimicrobiales bacterium
GGACACGCTGCGCGAGCTGGCGGAGCGCGGGCTCACCTACGAGGCCGACGGCGCCCTCTGGCTCCGGACCACCACGTTCGGGGACGACAAGGACCGCGTCCTCGTGAAGAGCGACGGCACGTACACCTACTTCACGCCCGATATCGCCTACCACCGCGAGAAGGCGCGGCGAGGATTCGACCGGGCGATCGACGTCTGGGGCGCCGACCACCACGGCTACGTGCCCCGCGTGCGGGCCGCGCTGGCCAGTCTCGGCCTGCCGGATTTCCTGGACGTGGAGATCGTCCAGATCGTCCGCATCATGCGCGGCGGCCAGGAAGTCCGCCTCAGCAAGCGCGCGGGCGAGTTCGTCACCCTGCGCGAGCTCTACGACGAGACCGGCGTGGACGTGGCCCGGTACTTCTTCCTGATGCGGCGGGGCGATGCGCAGATGCTCTTCGACCTCGATCTCGCGCTCGACCAGTCCGAGAAGAACCCGGTCTACAAGGTCCAGTATGCCCACGCCCGCATGTGTAGCATCTTCCGCAAGGCGGGCATCGCGCCGGCAGACATCGTCGCGGACCAGGCCGACCTCACTCTCCTGACGGTCCCGGCCGAGCAGGAGATCATCAAGCAGCTCGCGCTCTTTCCCGCCCTGGTCGAGCGGGCGGCTGACGCTCGCGCGCCCCACATGATCACCGAGTACCTGGAGGCGACCGCCGGGCTGGTGAACTCGTGGTACCACGCGGGCCACCCGACCCGTGACCCGAACCTCGCCGTCCTCGTGCCCGACCCAGGGCTCCGCGCCGCGCGGCTCGTGCTCGCGCGTGCGATCCAGATCGTCCTGCGCAACGGTCTCGAGCTGCTCGGACTGAGTGCGCCCGACCGCATGGAGCGGGAGGTAGACCAATGAGCTTGCTCGTGGTGGGCAGCGTCGCACTGGACACCATCGAGACGCCGTTCGGCCGCGTGACCGATGCGTTGGGCGGGTCGGCCGTCTACTTCAGCGCCGCGGCATCGCTCTTCACGCCGGTCCAGCTCGTCGGCGTCGTCGGCCAGGACTTCCCGCTCCATGCGCTCGACTTCCTCGTCAAGCGCGGCGTCGACCTGAGCGGCCTCGTGCAGGCGCCGGGCGAGAGCTTCCGCTGGGCGGGCAGCTACAGCTACGACCTCAACACCGCCCACACGCTCGACACCCGCCTCGGCGTGTTTGCCACGTTTTCGCCCCGGCTGCCGCAACGCTTCCGCAGCGCCCGGTGGGTCTTCCTGGCGAACATCGATCCCGAGCTCCAGATGGAGGTGCTCGACCAGGTGGAGCAGGCCCACTTCGTGGCCTGCGACACCATGAACTACTGGATCGAGGGCAAGCGGGACGCGCTCCTCGCGCTGCTCCGACGCGTGGATGTCCTGCTGGTCAACGACGCCGAGATCCGCCAGCTCTCCGGCGACCACAACCTGATCCGCGCCGCGCGTTGGGTGCAGCGGCACGGGCCGCGCTTCGTCGTGGTGAAGAAAGGCGAGCACGGCGCGTTCCTCCTCACGCCGGAGATGATCTTCTTCGCGCCCGCTTACCCCCTCGAAGAGGTCTTCGACCCGACGGGTGCGGGAGACGCGTTCGCGGGCGGCTTCCTCGGCTACCTCGCGCAGTCCGGCGCGGTCACGCCGGACGAGCTGCGCCGCGCGGTCGTGCATGGCGCCGTCATGGGCTCGTTCGCCGTCGAACGCTTCAGCGTCGAGCGCTTCCAGAGCCTGACGGCCGCGGACGTCGCGGGGCGTGTGCGCGCGTTCCGCGAGATGACCGCGTTCGAACACCCCCTGGTGGAACCCGCCCGTGCCTGACGCGCAGCGCGGAGCCGGCCAGCCCGCCGGCCTCACGTACCGGGACGCCGGCGTGGACCGCGAGGCGGCCTCGCGCGCCAAGCGGGGCATCGCCGACCTCGTTCGCTCTACGGCGCGTCCGGAAGTCCTGTCCGACCCCGGCTCCTTCGGCGGCCTGTTCCGCGTGCCGGTCGGGTACCGGCGCCCGGTCCTCGTCGCCAGCGCGGACGGCGTCGGCACCAAGCTCAAGGTCGCCATGCGCGCCGGCCGGCACGACACGGTCGGCCACGACCTGGTGAATCACTGCGTCAACGACATCCTGGTCGAGGGCGCACGGCCGCTCTTCTTCCTGGACTACATCGGCATGGGGCGGCTCGAGGCGGGCGTCGTCGAGCAACTGGTGGCCGGCGTTGCCGCGGGCTGCCGCGCGAACGGCTGCGCGCTGCTCGGCGGCGAGACCGCGGAGATGCCCGACTTCTACGCGCCCGGCGAGTACGACCTCGCCGGCTTCATCGTCGGCATCGTCGAGGAGGACGGGCGGCCCGGCGCGCACCGCGTGCAGGCGGGCGACCAGCTCCTCGGCCTCGCCTCGAGTGGCTTCCACACCAACGGCTACTCCCTGCTGCGCCGCCTGCTGTTCGACCGCCTGGGCCTCGACCCGGATGACGCGTTCCCGGGCACCGAGGCGACCGTCGCCGACGTCCTGCTCCGCATCCACCGCAGCTACCTGGACGCCGTCGGCCCGCTGCTGGATGCCGGGCTCGTTCACGCCCTCGCGCACATCACGGGCGGCGGCATCCCCGAGAATCTCGCCCGCGTCCTGCCCCCGGGGCTCGAGGCGCACGTGGACACCTCCGCGTGGGAACCGCCGGCCGAGTTCAGGGCCGTGGCCGAGCTCGGCGCCGTGGACCGGGCGGAGATGTTCCGGACCTTCAACATGGGCGTTGGCATGATTCTGGTCGTTCCGCCCGCCGCCGTGGACGAGGTGGCCCGGCGCGTCCGGGAAGCCGGAGTCGATGCCTGGCGCCTCGGCGAGGTCCGGGCGGGGGAGGGGGGCGTCGCCCTCCACTGACCGCCTGCAATCGGGGGAACGCGATGGTTTCGAGGAGGGGGGCTCTGGAGCGGTGTGCATGGCTCTCCTGCGCCCCGGAGGGCGATGCGGTGCAGCGCGAGGTCGACCAGGGGGCCCGGGAGCGGTGCCCACTGCTGCGCGGCGCCAGGCGTGGTGCCGCGCCCGCGGCCGGCCGCCCCGCAGCGGGCGGTGCGTCCGTGCGCCGGCGAGGCCTCCGGCTCCATCGCGGGAGGCCACGAGGCGCTCGGCCAGCGGTACTCCCCGGGGCCGCCTTCGGCCTCCTCGCCCTGCTCGGGCTTGCTGCGCCGCCGGCCGCCAGCGGTCAGGAGAGCGCGCTTGCCGTTCGGTGCGCCGCCGCGAGTGCCGAGGCCGGGGTACCCGACGGGGTGCAGGCCTTCTGCAGCCTGGTGGCGCAGGGCATCGAGGTCATCCAGCCCCGCATCGGCCTCGCCGCGGCGGGCGGCAACCCGGTCGCCGGCACCGCGAGCACGCTGGGCATGCGCCTGGGCAGGTCCCCGCGCGTCAGCGTGGGGGGGCGCATAACCGCGCTCCGCGCGAGCCTGCCTCCCATTCGCGCGGTCGGCTCCTCGGAAGACCTCGACTTCTTCATTCCCGCCATCGCGGCGGACGCGTCGCTCGGCCTCTTCCAGGGGTTCTCTCCGGCGATCACCGTCGGCGGCGTTCTCTCCCTCGACCTCCTGGCCAGCGCCGGCTTCGTCTTCCTGCCTGGCGGCAAGGGGTTCGAGGATGGCGCGCCGTTCCACTGGGGCGCAGGGCTCCGCCTCGGCATCCTGCGCGAGTCGTTCACGGTCCCGGGGGTCTCGGTCTCGGCCATGTACCGCCGCGTCGGGGAGGTCCGGTTCCTCAGCCCGGCCTCCCGGTTTGAACTGGACGACTTCACGAACCTCAGCATCCGCGGCGCGATCGGGAAGCGGGTCTACGGGATCGCCCTGACCGCCGGTGCGGGGTACGACCATTACAGCAGCGACGTCGCCTTCGCTGTTACGCCTCCGGCGTCCTCGTTGCTCTTCATTCCGATGGATGGCTTTGAGAACGACCGCTTCATGCTCTTCGCGAACGCGGCGTTCACCGTGCTGGTCATCACCGGCAGCCTGGAGCTGGGCTGGCAGCAGGGCGGGGACGTGGTGCCGGGCGCCCTGCCCGCCCCGGACTTCGACGCGGAAGACGGCGCCTTCTTCGCCAGTCTGGCGGTCCGGCTGACCATCTGAGCGGGAGATGCCCCCGGCAGCGACGCCCGAGGACCGGGAGTGGATGCGGCGCGCCCTGGCGCTGGCCTGGCGCGGGTGGGGGCGCGTGCACCCCAACCCCATGGTCGGCGCGGTCGTCGTGCGGGACGGGGAGCTCGTGGCGGAGGGTTGGCACGCGGAGTACGGCGGCCCTCATGCGGAGGTCGCGGCGCTGGCCGCGGCCGGTGACCGCGCCCGCGGCGCCACACTCTACTCCACCCTCGAACCCTGCGCCCACCACGGGAAGACGCCCCCCTGCGCGCTGGCCATCGAGGCCGCCGGCGTGGCTCGCGTGGTCTACGGCGCGGCCGACCCGAACCCGGAAGCACGCGGCGGAGCGGAGCGGCTGCGCCGCGCGGGAATCGAGGTGGTCGGAGGCGTCGAGGCGGAGGCCGTCCGCATCCAGAACGCGTCCTTCTTCCACGCGTTCGAACGGACCAGCACCTACGTGGCCCTGAAGCTCGCGCTCTCACTGGACGCGCGGCTGGGCGCCGAGCCGGGCCGCCGCACCACGGTCACGGGCCCGGAGGCCCAGGCCGAGACCCACCGGCTACGCGCGGGGTTCGACGCGATCATGATCGGCGCCGGGACCGCGCTCGCCGACGACCCGCTCCTCACCGCCCGTGGCGAGATCACGCCGCGCGTGCCGCCGGTGCGCGTCGTCCTCGACACGGAAGCGCGCCTCCCGCCCGCGAGCCGGCTCGTGGCCACGGCGCAGGAGGTGCCCACCTGGCTGGTCTGTGCCGACGACGCCCCGCCCGCGCGCCGCGCCGCTCTCGAGGCCGCGGGCGTCCGCGTGCTGACCGCGCCGCGCCGGCCAGAGGGGCTCGCCCTCGATGCAGTGATGGAGACGCTTTGGCGGAACGGGGTGCGCTCGGTGCTCTGCGAGGGGGGCGGGCGCCTGGGCTCGGCCCTCCTCGCCGCCGACCGGGTGTCCCGATTGTACCTCTTCTTCGCGCCCCGGATCTTCGGTCCGGACGGGCCGGCCGCCTTCACCCGGCCGCTCCCCGCCGCCGTAGGCGATGGCTGGGTCCGCCGCGAGGCGCGGGAGCTCGGGCAGGACGTGCTCCTCGTACTCGATCGCGTGGCCTGAGAGGCGAGCTCCGGGTGAACGTGCTGGACGCGTCAGGGCCCGGCAGCCGCTCCGCCGGACCGGGCGTCGTCGCGGCCCGCGCCCGCTCGCGGGACCGGGCGCCGTCGCGGGCCGCGGTCGCTCCGCGGGATCGGGCGCCGCGGAGGCCGGCGATTGCTGCGCGGGGTCGGGCGCCGTCGTGGCCGGCGATCGCTCGCGGGATCGGGCGCCGCGGAGGCCGGCGCCGGCATTGCCGGATCGGGCGTGCCGAGGGCCAGCGCCGGTTGTGCAGATCGGGCCTCGTGGCGGCCGGCACCCGCCCGGGCGCCACGCCGCGCCGCGGCCCGCCGCTACCGGCCGCCGGTGATCAGCCGGCCGAGCAGGCCCCCGATTCCGCCGAGGAAAGACTTCTTCTCGTTCCGGTCCAATCCATCGCCGAAGACCACCCGCTGCGGCAGCCATTCCACCGAGAGCTCGTGGAATGGAGCTTCGCGCAGGCGGCGGTCGCGCGGGAGCTCAATGATCCCGGTGCTCCACTGGTACACCTGACGGCGGGATCCGCCGGGCGGGAGCAGCCGATCGTCCCGGAGCTGCAGGGTCTTGAGCCGCTCGCCCTGCCGGTCCCGGATCACGAGCTCGCCGGTGATGGACCGGATCGGCCACGTCGAGAGATTGCGCGTTTCCACCAGCAAGTAGCCGGTCCCCCGGCGGAGGAATCGCGGCTCGGCGTGCCGCTTGCCCAGGACCGTGAGCTCGAGGACCTGCCGGATCTCGGCCTCGTCGACGAGCGCGGTGCCGAGCAACGGGCGCAGGGGGCGCGGGCGCGGGTGCGCGCCCGGGTCCGGCGTGCCGGTGCTGTCGGCGCCCGCCGGCGCCGCCGCCACGGTCCATCCGCTGTCTCCTGAGGCAGGCGTGGCGGCCGGGTCCGCCGCGGGCTCGGTGCTGGCCGTCGGGGCCAGGTCGCCCCAGGGGCCTGGATCGTCCGGACCGCTCGCGGTTGCGCCGGCCGTACGCGCGGCCTCGGGCGGCGAGACCCGCAGCTCGTCTGGCACCGCCCGCTGCCACATGGCTGCGAGAACGGCAGCGCTCGCCGCGAACAGGAGCGCCGCGCCACCGAGGACCACCGCGGCACGCACGGAGGTGGGCGCTCCTCGGCCGCGCGCCACTGCCCGCCCCGCCGCCGTTCCACCCACGCTTGCCGGGCGGACGTACCGTACGGTCGGCGAGTCGGGTGAGACCGGCCCGCCCGAAGCGCCGGCGGCCCCGGAGTCGACGAGGGCGGTCCCTCCGGCCGCAGGCCTGCTGCGCTGCCCGGGCGCGGATTCGCCGGACGCAGCGCGGGTTCGAGGTGCCTGCGCGCTCTCCGGGACGGTCTCCGCCTGGGGCGCGCCGCGCCTCAGCGCGGCCAGGAACTCCTCGGCGCTGGACCAGCGCCTCTCGGGCTCCTTGTGCAGGCAACGCTCGATCGCACGCCGGAGCGCGGGCGGAATTCCCTTGCGCAACTCGTCGAGCGGCGGCAGTTGCTCGTGCTTCTGCTTGTAGATGACGCTGTACAGCGTCTCGCCGTGCCACGGCTTCCGCCCGGTCAGCATCTCGTAGCCGACGAGGCCGAGGCTGTACAGGTCGCTGCGCCGGTCGACGATGCGGCCGTCGATCTGCTCCGGCGACATGTAGGACGGCGTCCCGATCGACATCCCCGTCCGCGTGAGCTCCGTCTCACCCTCGCCGGCGCGGGCGATGCCGAAGTCGGCCAGCATCGCGCGGCCCGTCTCCGGGTCGAGATAGATGTTCTCGGGCTTGATGTCGCGGTGCACGATCTGGCGCCGGTGCGCGTAGGCGAGCGCCTCGGCGACGTCCACCAGCACGCGCTCCACGTGCTCGAACGGCAGCGGGCCGTGTCGCCGGATCGCGGACTTCAGCGTGCGCCCCGGCACGTATTGCATCACCAGCGCGAGTCGGCGCCCCTCCAGCCGCCGCACGCCGTAGAGCGCCACGATGTTCGGGTGCTGGAGCTGCGCCACGGTGCGCGCTTCCCGGGCGAACCGGGCCAGGGCGTCCTCGTCCTCCAGGTGGATCGAGCGGACCAGCTTGATCGCGACCTCCCGCCCCGTGCTGCGCTCCCGCGCCAGGTAGACGACCGCCATGCCCCCGCGCCCGAGCTCCCGCACGACCTCGTACTCGGCGGAGAGCTCGCGCAATGCGGCTTCGTTCTCGAAGTCCCTGAGCATCGCGGCGTGTCCGTTGCGGCGTGTCCGTTGGCGCGGTGGCAAGGCCCCTGTCCGGCCTCCGGCGCCGGGCCTAGATTCCCGGCGGGGCAGGGGCCAGCGAGGCGACCAGAGGCGCGGCCCTTCTGGCCCGGACGGGGGTAACATTATACGATCAGCCGAAACGGGCCAGATCGGACCATGTTCACCGGGATCGTGGAGGAAGTCGGGCGCGTGCGCAGCACCGAGCCCTTCCACGGCGGCCTCCGCCTCGTGCTGGATGCGAGCCGTGTGCTGGAGGGCCTCGCGCCCGGTGACTCGGTCGCCGTCGACGGCGTCTGCCAGACCGTCGTCGCGCTCGACGCCGGGGGCTTCGCCGTCGAGGCCATGGCACCCACGCTCTCCCTGACCACGCTGGGCTCGTTCCGGCCCGGCCGCAGGGTCAACCTCGAGCGTGCGCTGGCGCTGGGCGACCGCTTGGGCGGGCACCTTGTCCAGGGGCACGTGGATGGCGTGGGCACCGTCACCGCCATCGAGCCGCGCGGAGAGCACGTCCTCATGGATGTCCTCCTCCCCGATTCCGTCGTCGACGTCGCTGTCCTGCACGGCTCGATCTGCATCAACGGCGTCAGCTTGACCATCCACCAGCTCCCAGCCCCCGCCGTGGCACGCGTCGCGCTGGTCCCCTACACCTGGGACCACACGGCGCTCCGCGATCTGCAGCCGGGCGACGCCGTCAACATCGAAGGCGACATCATCGGCAAGTTCGTGGTCCACTACCTCGCTCGAACCGCGGGCGGCCGGACGCGCTGACCAGCGCGACCCGCTCCGCCGTGGAGGAAGGCATGCCGTTCGATTCCGTCGAGTCCGCGATCGAGGACATTCGCGCTGGCAAAATGGTCATCGTCGCCGACGACGAGGACCGCGAGAACGAGGGGGACCTCGTGTGCGCCGCCGCGAAGATCACGCCCGAGATCGTCAACTTCATGGCCACCTACGGGCGCGGCTTGATCTGCGTGGCGCTCACGCCCGAGCGCGCGGATGCGCTCGAGCTCCCGCTCATGGTCGAGCACAACACGGAGTCGCAGGGCACGGCGTTCACGGTCAGCGTCGACGGCCACCCGCGCTTCGGGATCACCACGGGCATCAGCGCGCACGACCGGGCCAAGACCATTCAGCTCCTCGTGGACGAGAACACGCGCCCCTCGGACCTGCGCCGGCCCGGCCACGTCCATCCGCTCCGGGCCGTGCCGGGGGGCGTGCTGCGGCGGGTCGGCCAGACCGAGGCCTCCGTGGACCTCGCCCGCCTCGCCGGGCTGCCGCCCGCCGGCGTGATCTGCGAGATCCTCAACCCGGACGGCACCATGGCGCGCAGGCCGCAGCTCGAGGAGTTCGCCCGCAGGCACGGCTTGCGCTTCATCACGGTCGCGCAGCTCGTGGCGTACCGCCTCCGCCACGAGCGGCTGGTGCGTCGCGTCGCCGAGGCCAAGCTCCCCACGCCCTTCGGCGAGTTCCGACTGATCGCCTACGAGAGCCAGGTGGATCAGCGCGAGCACGTCGCGCTCGTCAAGGGTGACATCGCGGGCAAGAAGAACGTCCTCGTTCGCATGCACTCCGAATGCCTCACGGGTGACGTCTTCCATTCGCTGCGCTGTGACTGCGGCGAGCAACTCCACGCCGCGCTCCGCCGCATCGAGGAGGTCGGCGCCGGCGCCGTCGTGTACCTGCGCCAGGAGGGCCGGGGCATCGGGCTCGGCAACAAGATCCGCGCGTACGCGCTCCAGGATCAGGGGCAGGACACGGTGGAGGCCAACGAATCCCTCGGCTTCAAGCCCGACCTGCGGGACTACGGCATCGGCGCCCAGATCCTCCTCGACCTCGGGCTCTCCTCGGTCCGGCTGCTCACGAACAACCCCCGCAAGATCGTGGGGCTCGAGGGCTACGGCCTGAAGATCACCGGCCGCGAGCCGATCCAGGTGACGCCCACGCCGTACAACCGGAGGTACCTCGAGGCCAAGCGG
>DATCLK010000086.1:0-2265 GCA_036563975.1 Longimicrobiales bacterium
CTCGTCTGGTTCAGCAGCATGTGCCACGTGATCTCGTGGTTGCGCGGCGGGCTGAACCCGCCGTCGTCCACGTAGTCGCGGACCCGGTCGTGCACGTTGCGGATGAGACCGAGGTCGAGCGCGAGGCCGGCCGTCGTGGCGAGGAAGCTCTTGGTCACGCTGAACGCCATGTCCACGCGGTCGGTCTCGCCCCACTCCGCGATGATGTAGCCACCGCGCACGATCAGGCCGTTCGGCCCGCCGCGGTCCTTGACCGGCCCGATGATCTCGCCGTGCGGGCCGCTGGCCAGCGAGCGCTGCAGCGCCTGGCGCAGGTTCGTCGGCCATTGGGTCTCGTTCTCACGCGCGTACGCGACCGCCTCCTCCAGCGCGGCGGCATCCATCGCCGCCTCCGCCGGCGTCAGGCGCTTCCAGTCGTCGCCGGGGCCGGGGTAGTAGCGAGGCGGGCCCGCCTGCTCGGCGGGCGCAGCCCGGCCGGCGGGCGGGGGCGTGCAGGCCGCAACCAGCGCCGCCGCGAGGCCGAGCACCAGGATCGCGGAGGGCGCAGGGCGCGGCCGCTGCGGCCAACCTGCGGGCACCATGGACTCCTCCTACAGTGTACACCGCGCGGGAAGCGTAGGGCGTGGTCGGGGGCGCTGCAATCCCCGGCCGGGCAACCCCGCAGCCGGGGCCGGGCATCCCAGACGCGGACGACCACCGGCGCCTCCGGGCGCCTGAACGCGGGAGAGCACTGCATGCGCAGGACGCGATGCGTCGCGTTGATCGCCTTCGCCATGCTGACGCCCGCCACGGCGGGCGCGCAGCAGACCGTCCAGGGGCCGGAACGGGACCGCGTCCTCGAGGGCGGGCCAGAGACGCTGTTCTCGATCGGGACGATGGAGGGCGAGAGCTGGGAGACGTTCGGCGAGGTCGCTCAGGTCGCGTTCGACGCCCGCGACAACCTCTACGTCCTGGACCGCGGCAACCACCGCGTGCTGGTCTACGATGCGGCCGGCCGGTTCGTCCGCGAGCTCGGCAGGCAGGGCGGCGGGCCGGGCGAGTTCCAGGCCCCGTTGGGCTTCGCCGTCGGGCGGGACGGCACGGTCATCGTCGCGGATGCCGCGCACCGCAACCTCACCATCTTCCGGCCTGACGGCGAGCTCGACCGCACGGTCCCGTTCGACCCGGCGGTCGGCGCGTTCTTCCGCTCGGTGCAGCCGCACCCGCGTGGCGGCGTGCTGATCGAGCCGGCCGGCGTCCGGCAGGGGAGGGACGGACCCCAACCCTACGATTCGCTGCCCGTCCTCTGGATGCGGCTCGACACGGCTGATGCGAAGGCCACCCAGCTCGTGGCCGTGCCGGCGCCCCCCACACGCGTGGCGCGTAGCGGCACGCCCACCACCGGCTTGCGCGTGCAGGTCACACCCCCGCCGGTGTTCAGCCCGCAGCTCCGTTGGGGGCCGCTGCCGGACGGCGGGCTCGCGCTGACGTACGAGACCGGGTACCGCGTCCACGTCATGGGGCCGGATGGGAAGACGCAGCGCGTGATCGAGCGGCCGTTCCGGCCGCGCAAGGTGACGGAGAGGGACAAGGAGCGCGCCCGCGAGGAGCGACGCGCGCGGCTCGAGCGCGGGACGGGCGTCGTCCGCGTCACCGTGACGGACGCGGGGCGGTCCACCTCCATCGGCGGGCGCCTGCCGCAAGCGGAGATCGACCGGAACCTCGCCAGCATGGAGTTCGCCGAGACGATCCCCGTGATCTTCGGCCTGCGCACGGACCCGCTGGGTCGCATCTGGGTGCAGCGGACGGATACGCGGGAGTACGGCCCCGGCCCGATCGACCTGTTCGCCGCCGATGGCCGCTACATTGGCACCCTGAAGGATGGCGTCCTGCCGGACGCGGTGAGTCCGAGCGGCCGCGCCGCCTACATCGAGCGCGACGAGCTGGACGTGCAGAGGGTCGTGGTGAAGCGACTGCCGGCCGGGTGGCGGTGACGGGGCAGCACGTGCGGGGAGGGGGAGCGGCGACGCTGCTGCCTACGCCGCCTTCTCCCTCACCCGTCGAGAGCTCGCTGCGAGGCTCGAGGCGGAGGAACTGCGGCGTCGTTCACGCCGCCTTCCTCCCCTCTTCCACGCTTCCCCGATCCACCAGCTTGAAGAAGCGGCTGAGCTCGCCGTCCGTGCGCTCCTGGTAGAGGAACGCCAGGTTCTTCTCCTCGAACTTCGCGAACCAGTCGTCCCAGGAGATCTCCTCGAGCGACTCCTCGGCGTAGCCCGGGAAATCGAT
>DATCLK010000087.1:0-7724 GCA_036563975.1 Longimicrobiales bacterium
GCGTGGACGCCGCTCTTCTTCGGCGCGCGCCGGCCAGCGGCGGCCCTTGCGGACATCGGCCTGCTGCTCCCCGCGATCGCCGCATACACGGCGGCCAGCGCGCGGGTCGACCGGCCCGCGGCCTGGATGATGGCACCGTACCTCGGCTGGGTCGGCTTCGCGTCCGCCATCAATGCGGAGATCGTGCGCCGCAACCGATGAACGGACACGGTTGACCCGACCGCGCGCCGGCTATAGGTTAGTCGCCGTACGCGAAACGGGGGGATGCAGCCGGCGGGGGCGGAACGCCATTGGCGTTCCGCCTCCGCTGGTTTTTCCATCCGGTCGGCAGGAATAAGGATCGGGGGCGACGCGGCCGCGAGCGATTCACGCCTGCCGCTTCCACCCGTTCCACGCGACCGCACCGGAGGATGCCGCCATGCCCGAGACCCTCCTCCCCGTCGACCTTGATGCCCCGCCCACGGACCAGCCAGCGCCGCTGCACAACCGGTGGCACCCGGAGATCCCGCCCGTCGTCTCGGTGCGGCCCGGCGCCGCGTTCCGCGTCGAGTGCCTGGACTGGACCGGCGGGCAGATCGGGAACAACGACAGCGCGAACGACGTGCGCGACGTCGACCTGCTCCAGGTCCACTATCTCAGCGGCCCGATCCACGTCGAGGGCGCGCAGCCGGGCGACCTGCTCGTCGTTGACATCCTGGACGTGGGCCCGCTGCGCGACATGCCGTGGGGCTTCACCGGCATCTTCGCGCGCGAGAACGGCGGCGGCTTCCTCACGGATTACTTCCCGGAGGCGTGCAAGGCGATCTGGGACTTCGAGGGCATCTACGCGCGCTCGCGCCACGTGCCGGGCGTCCGGTTCGCCGGCATCACGCACCCCGGGCTGATCGGCACCGCGCCGTCGCAAGAGCTGCTCGATCGCTGGAACCGGCGGGAGCGCGAGCTGATCGCCCGGGATCCGGAGCGCGTCCCGCCACTCGCGCTGCCGCCCGACCCGGCCTCTGCCCTGCTCGGCCAGGTGAAGGGGGCCGCGTTCGACCGGATCGCGCGCGAAGCCGCGCGCACGGTGCCCGGCCGGGAGAACGGCGGCAACTGCGACATCAAGAACCTCTCGCGCGGCTCTCGCATCTACTTCCCGGTCTTCGTCCCCGGAGCCAACCTCTCGATGGGCGACATCCACTTCTCCCAGGGCGATGGCGAGATCACGTTCTGCGGCGCAATCGAGATGGCCGGCTACATCGACCTGCACGTGGACGTGATCAAGGACGGGATGAACCGCTACCCCAACGCAAACCCGATTTTCGAGCCCGGGCCCGTCGAGCCCCGCTACTCACGCTACCTCGTCTTCGAGGGGATCTCGGTGCGGGAGGATGGCGAGCAGACGTACCTGGACGCGCACGTCGCGTATCGGCGCGCGTGCCTGAACGCCATCGAGTACCTGACACAGTTCGGTTACACGGACGAGCAGGCCTACATCATCCTCGGCAGCGCGCCGGTCGAGGGGCGCATCAGCGGGATCGTGGACATCCCCAACGCGGTCTGCACGCTGTACGTGCCGATGGAGATCTTCGAGTTCGACATCCGGCCGTCGCCGGACGGGCCGCGGATCGAGGATCGCGGGCAGGTAGCGCTGGCGGGGTAGCGCGCCGGCCTGCACCGGGGCGGTCGCGCGCGGAACCCGGCCCCGTACCGTGCGCGCCGGGGCCCGTACCGCGCGCGCCGGGCACCGTACCGCGCGAGCGCCCGCCGTCGCGCCGCCGCCGGGACCCGAAACCGTGCGGGTTCGCGGCGCCAGCCTCGTGCCTTTTCCCCCCACGCGCAGATGGTACAACATTGTACCATTTTCCCTTCGGCGGCGGCACGCAGATCCGCGCTAACGGGGGTGCCGACGCGCTCATCGGGGTGCCGAATGATACAACCTTCGCCGGGCTCACCCGCCCGCTGCCGGCCGTCGCGTCCGCTGCGTGATGGACCCTACGAGCGGCTCAGCCCTTCTGTTCCGCCAGCGCCAGGATGTTACGGACGGAGCGCCAGTTGCGGGCGGTGCCCTGCACGCCGAGCGACTTCTCGATGCGCGCGAACAGCTTCGAGCGGCCGACGCCCTCGGGCGCGTGCAGGTAGAAGATCCTGCCCTTCAAGGAGAACCGCTCGCTCGGCTTCCGCAGCCGCTCGAGCGTTTCCAGATCGGGGTTTGCCGGCTCTTCCGCCAGGAACGTCAGGTGAAGCGACGTCGGCGCCGCCTCCGCCTCCGGGTAGGGGTTCGCCGCGATCGCCGCCGCCAGCTCCTTCGGCGTCAGGATGATCACGCGCGGCGCGAAGCCGTACCGCTCCTCGATCGCAGCCGTGATGCGTCGCTCGAGTCGCGGCACGTCGGTCCGCTTGCTGCGGAACACGGCGTTGCCGCTCTGGATGTACGTCTGTACGCCCTCGAGGCCCAGCTCCTCGAGGAGCGCGACCAGCCCCTTCATGGGGAATGTGTAGTCGCCCCCCAGGCCGCGGATCAACGCGATGTAGGTTTGCATCGGTTCGTTCGAGCTGGCGTTGTCAGTGGCCACTCGGCCTCGCCGCCTCACACCATGACCGCACCCACACCAATGAACGGCAGGGCGAGCCGTTCGTCACCCGCGACCGCGACCCTCGCCCGCGCGGCCGCCGGCGCGAGCCGGTGCAGCAGCGGCCGCGTGGCCCTGCGCCTCCGCGGCCCCAGAGTTCTTTTCAGTGAGGGCCCGCTCCTTCACGCGCGGCGCCGTTCTTCCACCCGTTGCCGCACTGCTTCCACGAACGCGTCCGGCTCGTCCACGCCCAGCTCGATCACGCGCACCCGCCTGGTCAGCCCGTAACATTCCCCGCGTCTCGACCGGCTCGCGGAACTCGATCAGCACGCGCGGCGCGGCGGGCAGCGCGGCCTCGAGGTGGACGGACCCGCCTGCGCGTGCCGCGGCCGCTTTCCGCTCCACGCGCTCGATCCACTCGAGCGGCGCATCCATCGTCCAGCGCAGCCCGAAACGAACCCGGAGCCGGTCCGGCGTCAGGACGGTGCGCCGGAGGCGCGCGGCCCGGACGTCGCCGAGGATCCACAGCACGCCGTACGCGCTCAGCGCGGTGAGCGCCCACGCGGCCGCGCCGCTCCACACCCCGACGAGCAGGTGCACCGGCACCATCTCTGCGAGCACGGCGAGCACCAGCGCGGCCGCGACCGCGCCGTGCGCGCTCTGCCGGTGATGCGAGAACGCGACCTCACCGGCGGCCGGCTGCTGCGGCCGTGCGCGCCAGGACAGCAGCGCGTACCACAGCAGCGCGGCCTCGTACGCGATGACGTCCGCCGCCCGGGACTCGCCCGCGAGCTCGCGCGCCGCCGCGCGAAGCCGCACCAGCACGTCCGCATCGCCAGCGGCGCGCAGGCGACCACGCGCCTTCACGGTCCTGCGCACCAGCACGGCCAGCAGAAGCAGCTCGGCCGGCGCGGCCGCGTGACGGATGCGCTGCAGCGCGGCCTCCCGGCCGTCCGGCAGCGCCAGCGGCGCCAGCAGCAGCCCGGCGAGAAAGACGGGCAGCACCGTGATCGCGGGCAGACCGCGCCCGCGCACGAGCAGCACGTACCAGAGCAGCGGGACGACGATGGTCAGGTCGACGGTCGTGGCGATCTCCACGATGCCGGCGTCGCTCGCGCTCGCGGCCGCGGTGACCAGCCGCGCTGCCGCGTAGATCGCGGCCGTGCCGGCCGCGAACAGCAGCGGATGCCATTGCCGTCGGATCGAGGTCGCCAGGGAGTGGGTCATGGAACACCTTCCTTCGGAGCGGGGCGCCGGCGGAGCGAGGCCCCGGATCCGCTTCGTCAAACCATCACGGCGCGCGCTGCGCAAGAGACGCTCAGGTCAGATCCAGCCGCATCACGTGGCGGCGGCTGCCCGCACGTCCGACCTCCCGGAACCCGGCCGCCTCGAAGAACGGGACGAAGCCCATGAAGCGGTAGCTGGGCGAGTCGGGGTCGACGGGGTACGCCTCGAGCGACGTCGCGCCCTGTTCGCGCGCATACGCGGCCGCCGCGTCCAGCAGCCGCCGCATCATGCCCTGCTTGCGGTGCGTGCGCTTGATGAAGAAGCAGACGACCGACCAGACCTTGCCCGGCGCATCGTCCGGCTCCTCGACGCCGCCCAGCGCACGGTACGTCTCCCGCGGAGCGATCGAGCACCATGCGACCGGCTCGCCGCCCATATAGCCCAGGATGCCGATGGGCACGCCGTCCCTGATGCGCCGCTCCATTGCAGCCTTGCGGACCCTCGCGTCCTCCTTCTCCGCCAGGGTGCCACGCCAGGCCATGCACCAGCAATATTTCGGCGCGCCGGAGCTTTCGAACGGGCGGACGAAGTCCGGCCAGCGGGATGCGTCGACGGGGTGGAACGCGAAGTCGTCGATCCCGGACGGCGGCGCATCCGCCGTCCGACCATGGCGTCGCCTGTTGCGGCGAGGCGAACGCCCCTCGGTCGGACCATCGCCTCGCCGCCAACGGCGAGGCGAACGCTCCCCGCGCCGCTCACGCCCCGCCATACAGCGGCGTGCTCAGGTACTTCATCCCCGAGTCCACGGCGATGGTTACGACGGTGTGCCCGGGACCCAGCCGCTCGGCGACGCGGAGGGCTGCAGCGACGTTCGCGCCGGTCGAAGTGCCGGCGAAGATCGCCTCCTCGCGCGCGAGCCGCCTCGCCATCGCCATCGCTTCCCCGCTCGAGATCGTCAGGATCTCGTCCGCGAGACCGTCCTGCCACAGCGGCATCACGAATCCGGGGCCAACGCCCTCGATCTTGTGCGACCCGCTCGGCCTGCCGGAGAGCACGGCAGACTCCGCCGGCTCGACCGCGATGATCCGCACGCGGGCGTCGTGCGCGCGCAGGCGAGTCGCGATGCCGCGCAGCGAGCCGGCTGTGCCGACGCACTGTACGAACGCGTCCACGCGTCCGCCGGTCTGCTCCAGGATCTCCTCAGCCATGCGCTCGTAGGCCGGCAGCACGTCCGTGTTGTTCAACTGGTCGGTCCAGTAGCTGCCGGGCGCAGCGGCGAGTTTCCTCGCCGTCTCGATCATCTCGAGCGTCAGCTCCTTCGTCGTGCCGCCGGTCGGGCTGGGGATGACCGTGAGTTGCGCGCCCAACGCCGCCATGTGGTCGCGCTTCTCCTTGCTGAACGCGTCCGACGTGACGATGTGGAGCGGGATGCGTTTGGCAGCGCACACGAACGCGAGCGAGACGCCGGTGCTACCGCCCGTGTACTCGACGACCGAACCACCCGGGCGCAGCCGTCCATCCGCCTCGGCCGCCTCGACCATCGCGAGCGCCATGCGGTCCTTCATGCTACCGGTCGGGTTCTCGTACTCGGCCTTCAGGAGGATCCGCGCGCTCCCTTCCGGGACGATGTGCCGGAGCGGAATGAGCCGTGTATTGCCGATGGTGTCGAGGATCGTCATCAGTCCGCCTTGCCTTCCGTCGCCCGCGCGCCCTGCTGGTTCCTGATCCGCAGCGCGCCGTACACCACCTCTTCCGCGAGCCGCCGCCCGATGCGGTAGACCGCCAGGATCGCCACCGCGTAGAGGATCAGCAGGCGGACCGACGACGGCTGCACGACGAGTGCGATCCACAGCGTGACAACGATGGCGCCCCCGAGCGCGGCGATGCGCCCCCAGCGCGCGGCGAAGCGGCGCGCGGCCACGCGGCAGTCCTCGCACCAGAAGATGCGGTCGAGGGCGGCGAACGGGCGCATCCGCAGACAGCGGCGGCACTGCACCTCGGCCGCGTCGGCGGCGGCGCGGAACCGGAACGGCGAACCATCTCGTGTCGACATCGCTATGCCTGCTGCATCGGTGTGCCCGCGTGCGGATCCACCGGGGCCGCCTCCGGCGTCGGCACGGCGAGCCAGGGCGGCACCGGACAGTCCAGCGCCTCGGCGACCGCGCGGAACAGCTCGACCTCGTCGATCGTGACCACCCGGTCACGCACGATCGCCCGGCTGCACGCGAGCAGGACACGGCGGCGCACGCCGGGCGAGCCGCGCGCCAGCCGCTCGAGCGCGCGATCCACGGCGGCGAGCCCCGCCTCGTCGCGCGTGCGGATGCCCGGCACCCTGGCTTCCGCGGGCAGGCTCCGCGCCGCCTCCGTGTAGCACGCTTCCGCCTCCGCGTCGTCGCGCGCGCCGGCGTACGCCAGTGCGGACAGGACCGCAGCACACTCCTCCCGCAGCGCGGTCACCGAGTGGATCGCTCGCGCGCTCGCGGACGCACGCGCACGCGCGCCGCCGAGCTGGCGGCTGAGGATCCGGTAGATGGCGAACTCCAACGGGTGGATGCCGCCGTCCGCGAGGATCGATGCGCGTACCGCGCGACCCAACGCAACCGCGCGCTCCGGCTCGAGCCCGCGTAGCGCGGGCAGCGCCAGGTCCAGGAGCGGGAGCCGCGCGCCCGGGCCTGCCTCGCGCACCGGCGGGAGCAACGCGTCCACCTTCGCGAGCAGCTCGTCCCCGCCGAACCCGCGCACCGTTTCCCGCTGCTCCACTCCCACCTCATCAGCCGGCGCCAGCAGTAGCGCGAAGACCAGCGCCGGTGCGTCCTCGGTCGAGTGGGCTGCGGCGTGCAGCGGCGCGGGCAGCGAGTCGATGAGCCCGCGGGCGATGTCCAGGTGCTCCGGCGCCGGCGCGCCGATCCCGGCGACGAGCCCGTCCGCCGCCAGGCGCGCCGCCAGCCCCGCCGCAGCACCGGCCACGCGGGGGCCCGGGGGGACGCCGGCCGCGCCGCGCGCTTCGCCGGTCATACCCGCCGCAGCCGGAGCCGACGCGCCCGCCGCCTGCGATGCATCCGACGGCGTTCCCAACGTCCGCGACGTACCCCACGTAGCCGCCGCGCCCCCCGCGCCCGGCGTGCCCCCTGTACCCGCTGCGCCCGGTGTGCCTCGTGTGCCCGGTGTGCGCGGTGTGCCTGCTGCGCCCGCTACCCCCTCTACCCCTGCCACACCCCCGACGCCCGCCGCCCCCGCCGCTCCGGCTTCGCCGCCCAGCAGTGCATCAGCCAGCAGCGCACCGGGCGTGCGCCGACCCGGAACGCTGTGGCGCGCCGCCGTCTCGCGACGCCCTTCCCGCAGGCCGGCCTCCAGCGCCTCGCGCGCCGCCGCGGCCTCGAACACGCCCTCGAAGTTGCCGTCGAACGTGGGGTCGATCCGACGGATCCGCTCGACCAGCGGCGGGTGCGTCGCGAACAGACCCGCGAACGAGGACGTCAGCCCGCTCGCGAAGTAGAGGTGGCTCAGCTCTTCCGCCCGGGGATGCACGATGCGCGAGCCCGCGCCCAGCGCGCCGATCTTCTTCAGTGCACCCGCGATCCCGTCGGGATTGCGCGTGAACTGCACGGCCGCCGCGTCCGCCAGGTACTCCCGCTGCCGTGATGCCGCCGCCTTGATCAGCTTGCCGAAGAACACGCCGATGTAACCGAGCACCAGTAGCCCGAGCCCGATGATCGCGATCTGCACGGCGCCGCCCTTCTCCTTCCGCCGGCTCCGCGAGCGGCCGCCGCTCCGCAACAGCACGCGGCCGATCAGCGCCAGCAGCAGCAGCCCGTGCAGCAGCCCGATCAGCCGGATGTTCAGCCGCATGTCTCCGTTGAGGATGTGGCTGAACTCGTGCGCGATCACGCCCTGCAGCTCGTCGCGCGTCAGGTGCTTCAGCGCGCCCCGCGTCACCGCCACGGCCGC
>DATCLK010000088.1:0-4592 GCA_036563975.1 Longimicrobiales bacterium
GCGGCCAAGGGGCCGCGCCTGTTGGGAGTGCGGGCGGTCCTGGCCGAGAGCTACGAGCGCATCCACCGCTCCAACCTGGTGGGCATGGGGATCCTGCCGCTCCAGTTCCAGCCGGGCGAGAGCGCGGAGGCGCTGGGGCTCACCGGCCGCGAGCTCTACGAGATCGAGGGCATTGCGGCGGCGCTCGCTGCAAGCAGCGCCGAGGGCCGGCAGGTGGTCGTGCGGGCAACGGCCGAAGGCGGCCGCACGGTCGAGTTCCGCGCCACCGTGCGCATCGACACGCCCCAGGAGGCCGAGTACTACCGCCACGGCGGCATCCTCCAGTACGTCCTCCGCCAGCTCCTGGCATCCGAGCCGGTGCGAGCGTAGCGCACCGGCTGGAGAGCGACGAGGTGCGCGGTCTGCGCCGTACCCGCCGGAGGAGCGACAGGCGAGGGTGCGGGGCGCCAGCTGAATAGCGACGCGGCGGGCGCCCCGCGCTGTGTGTGCCGAAGGAGGAAAAGGCGAGGGCATAGCCCGCAGGCGGGGCAGCGACGCGGCGCGACTGCCCGGTGTAGGAAACGCGACGGGCCGGCCCGTGGGAGATCCCGGGTCGGCCCGTTCGTGTGTCGGTGCGCGGGCGGCGCGCGGCGCGACGGCGTTGCCTCCGCTGCGCGTCGCGGCTCACCAGTGACTCGGCGAGATCAGCGCGGCGAGGGTGGACCAGAGGTCGCTGTGAGGCCAGCCATAGCCGGGCCACAGGAACGCCACGCGGCGGTTGTCGTGCCAGTCGTCGTACACGCGGCTGCAGGGGTCGTGGCGCCGATGCCAGTCCGCGTGCTGCTGCGCGAGTCGCCGGTGCAGCGCCTCGTGCTGCCGCCGCAGGTTCGCGTCACGACGACGGTGGTCGTGGACGCGGTGCCACTGCTCGTGCTGGCGCTCGAGGCGGCGGACGAGGTCGGCGTGCTGGCGGCGCGCGCGGTCGTAGTCGCGGCGCCAGTGGTCGTAGTCGCGGTCGTTCCACCCGACCAGACGGCCGGGATGGCGCCCCCATCGGCGCTCGCCGTGGTCGTCATCATCCCAGCGGCCGGCATCCCGGCCCCAGTGCACTCCCCAGCCCCAGTCACGGCACTCGCGCGGCAGGTCCCGCCGCCACACGTCTACCGAGGCGCGGCGGTCACGCCCGCGGTCGTCATCGTCCGAAGGCAGACGGGTCCCCCGGCTCGAGACCTGGGCGCCGGCATCGGCAGCGGCGCCGAGCACGAGAGCGCCCGAGAGGATCAACGCGGTGAGGGTGGCACGCATCGCTTGCCTCCGCGTCAGTGGGAAACCGCGGCGGCGCGGAAGGCAGGGGGCGTGCCGTGCGGAGAGGACGCCGAGAACGCTATATATGACAAGGATTTACGACACACCCGAGGGCTGCGCGGCCGCGCGGGACCGGCCGCTGGAGAGGGCGAAACCGTGTCCCCTGCACCGGACAGATGACGGGGCCGGCAGCCGAGGGCGCCGGCGCCCACGCACCTGCTCGGCCCAGAGCGCGCTTCGCATCCGGGGCTCCGGAGCGCAGGGCAGGGAACGGAGAGGGCGGGGAGAGCAGGCTGCCGGCATGCCGCGCGTCGTGTCCGTTATGGCTGCACCTCCAGGAATGGAACGCAGAGGCCGGAGGCAGATGCCCAGCGATGGGACGAGTCGTGTGCCGTATCGTTGGACCGCCGGGGCACCGGGCGGAGGGTGCGCAGACAGGAGATGCCCGCCTACCGCCCGCGTCGTTCCGGCCATGGACGGACCGCCGGCCATGGAACGCAGAGGGCGCGGAGAAGGTTGTGCTCCCTCTTCTCCGCGCCCTCTCCGCTGGAGTTCGCGTCCCCGGCGCGACCCGGCGACCTCGGGCCCGCCGGCGCGCAGGGTGCCGCCTCCACTCGTCTACCCGCGACCCGGTGACTGCAGTCCGGCCGGCGCGCAGCGGACCGCCTGCTCCAGCAGCCGCGACTTCTCCGCGCGACCCGGCGACGTCGGGCCGGCCGGCGGGGGTGTCACTCGCTGGTCGCTTCGATCTTCACGCGCTTGGGACCCGCGGCCTTCCGGGAAGGCATGGTGGGCGCCTCCCCGCGGGCGATCGCGGCAGCGCGCCGCCGCTCCTTGAGACGCTTCTCGCGGCGCTTACGCCGGCGCCGCAGCTCCCACTGGCGTGTTCCCTTTCCCATTCGCGATGCACTCCTCCCAGGTGAACGGGTTTCACTTCGATGACGCCGGCAACGCGGCCGCCGCATCCTGGGTCCAGCCGCGCGCGGCGATGGTCCAGCACGTTTCGACACGGTCGCCACGCACGCCCCACAGCCGATCGTGCAGGTTGACCGAGGGGCAGACGTGGTTGGGCACGACGCGCACGCGCTCGCCGACGCGCGGCCGCCAGTCGGTGCGGGACAGGTCCAGGATGCCGTGCTCCTCGGACATGGCGCGGACCACGACGTCCGGCCGGTCGACCAGCGCGCCGAAGCCGGCGGCGGCGGGGCCGGTCCCGCCGCGCACCTCCTCGCGGAACAACGCCTTGGACCCCGCATCAATGACGGCCTGCCCGGGCACGGCCGTGCTGACGACGGTGGCGAGCACGCTGTAAGCGCAGTCCTCCCAGGCGCACGCGCCGGTCTGCGCCGTCGTGCGGTCGTTGAAGATATACGTACCCGGGCGGATCTCGGTGAGGCCGGCGATGCGGTGCGAGCCGAAGGCGGCAGGCGTAGAGCCGCCGCTCACGACGCGCGGCTCGTGGCCGGCCGTGGCGAGCGCGTCGAGGAAGCGGGAGAGATCCGCGCTGAGCCGCTCGAGCGCGGGGCCCTGGTCGTCCACGTGCTCGCGGATGTGGCCGGGGTAGAACATCACGCCGCGGTACTCGACGCCGTCGAGCCCGGAGGCGGCGCGCGCGAGCTCCACCGCCTCTTCGGGCCGGGTGACGCCGCAGCGGTGCATGCCGAGGTCGAGCTCGACGAGCACGCCGATGGTCCTGCCTGCGGCTGCGGCCGCGGCGGCGAGCGGCTCGAGCGCATCCCGCGAATCGAGCGCGACGGTGAGCCGGACGTGGGCGGGCAGGGCGAGCAGCCGCTCGATGCGCTCGCGGCCGACCGGCGGGTAGGCGACGAGAATGTCGTCCGCCACGGCGGCCATGACCTCGGCCTCGCGCAGCGTGGCGACCGTGATCCCCGCCGCGCCGCTGCGGAGCTGCAGCGCGGCGAGCTCGGGCGTCTTGTGCGTCTTGACGTGCGGACGCAGCGCCAGGCCGTGCTCGCGCGCGTAGCGTGCGACGCGGTCGAGGTTCGCCTCCATGCGGTCGAGATCCACGACCGCGGCGGGCGTGACGAGTTCGAAAAGCGATGTCGTCATCGGCTGCAAAACCGGTTGTGCGAGGGGCCGGGGGCTCCGCCACGGCGCGGGGGCGGAGGGGGCCGGCCCCCGCGCAGGCCATTGAGGGGTAGAAGCTAGTGCCGCGGCGCGGGTGGTGCCAGCCCGGCGGGCCACGCCGGGGGGCCGCGCGCCGCGGTTCTGCCGGGAGACCTCAATGCGGATCATGATGTCGATCGTCCTTTTGGGGGCGCTGGGCGCATCTGCGGCCCTCGGCGCCCTGGGCGTGCTGCGCCGGCGGGAACAGCGGCGCCGCGCGCGCGCCCTCTACCGCGCCCACCTCGAGAGCGCGCTGGCCGACGGGATCCTGACGCCGGAAGAGATGGCGGAGCTGGAGTCGCTACGCTCGCAGACGGAGCTGAGCGAGCGCGAGGTGCGGATGGTGGGGCTCGCGTTGTACCGCCGGGTGCTGCGGGAAGTGGCCGCGGACGCGCGCGTCACGGCGGAGGAGGAGCTGCAGCTCCGCCGGCTCCAGCTGCAGCTCGGGCTCACGGAGGCCGACCTGGCGGCCGACCGGGACCAGGTCCGGCGAGTGCGCCTGCTCGCGGAGATCGAAAAAGGGCGATTGCCGACCGTCAAGCCGCCCCTGGACCTGGCGGCGGACGAGGCATGCCACTGGGTCGTGCGGGCGACGTTGTGCGCGCCGCTGGCGCTGGGGCGAACCGAGCCGGCGGGTCTGCGCTTCCGGCCGGATGGAGCGGAGCCGTTCCACGTGGAGGGCGAGCGGGCTGCGCTCGGCCCCGATCCGGGGATCCTGCCGCTGGACCTGGGCGTGCTGGTCGTCACGAGCCGGCGCGTGATCTTCCGGGGCGCCAAGCGGCGGGCGGACTGGCCGTATGCGCGGCTCGCGGAGCTGATGCTGTACCGCGATGGGCTGGCGCTCGACGCGGAGGGGGCGCGCGGGCCTCGCCTCCTGCTCGTCGAGGATGCGGAGTTGACGGCCGCGATCCTGCTGCACGCGGCGAGGCGGCAACGCGCGGAGCTGAAGGGCGCGGTGCCCGCGCCGTGAGGCGACTGCATCGGCACGGCTCCTGCTAACGGAGGAGAGGGTCGTGTTGTTTCGGAGGAGGAGAAAGGAGACGGCCATGCAGAACACCATCGAGCGCTACTCCGAGAATCATCGTGAGGAGGCGCTCGCCGAGCTGCGCGCGGAGCTCGCCGAATTCAGCCATGACGGCCTGATCCAGTTGCGCGAGGATCTGATGCGGCACGCGGTGGTG
>DATCLK010000089.1:0-5130 GCA_036563975.1 Longimicrobiales bacterium
GCCTGCACGGGAAGGGTCAAGCGGAATCGCGCCTGGACGCGTGGGTCTCGCCGGTGCGGGAAAGGCGCGCCGCCCAGGCGGCGCGCCTGCACGGGAAGGGCGAGACGACTACCACCCGCACTTCCTTCCCCGGTTCTGCTCGTCCAGCCAGCTCTTCAGCGGCGCGAAGTAGTCGAGGATCGCGGTCGCGTCCATCTGCCGCTGCCCCGTGAGCGCCTCGAGCGCGTCCGGCCACGGCCGGCTCTGCCCGAGCGCGAGCATGGCCTGCAGCCGCCGGCCCGCCTCCTTGTTGCCGTAGATCGAGCAGCGGTTGAGCGGACCGGTGTAGCCGGCGGCCTCGCACAGGGCGCGGTGGAACTGGAACTGGAGGATGTGCGCCAGGAAGTAGCGCGTGTACGGCACGTTCGCAGGGACGTGGTACTTGGCACCCGGATCGAAGTATTCCTCGCCGCGCGGCGTGGGCGCGCGCACGCCCTGGTACTTCTCGCGCAGCTCCCACCACGCCCGGTTGTACTCGTCGGGCCCGACCTCCCCCGAGAACACCTTCCAGCGCCACTGGTCCACGAGCAGGCCGAACGGTAGGAACGCGACCTTCTCGAGCGCGTCGCGCATCAGCAGGCCGAGGTCGCCGGACGGGTCGGGCTCGCGGTCGATGAGCCCGACCTGCACCAGGTAGCTGGGCGTGATCGAGAGCGCGATCGCATCCCCGACCGCCTCGTGGAACCCGTCGTTCGCGCCTGACCGGTAGAGGAACGGCTGCGTGTTGTAGGCGCGCTGGTAGAAGTTATGGCCCAGCTCGTGGTGGATGGTCTGGAAGTCCTCGGCCGTGGGCTGGATGCACATCTTGATGCGCAGGTCGTTCACCGCGTCCACGTTCCACGCACTGGCGTGGCAGACCACGTCCCGATCCGCGGGCTTGGTGAACATCGAGCGCGTCCAGAACGTCTCGGGAAGCGGCTCGAAGCCGAGCGAGGTGAAGAAGCGCTCGCCGTACCGGACCATCTCCTTCGCGTCGAGCTGCTTGGCCTGGAGCACCGCGGTGAGGTCGTAGCCGGCGTCTGATGCGGGCGGTGCCACGAGGTCGTAGATGTTGCCCCATTGCTGCGCCCACATGTTGCCGAGCAGGTGCGCGGGGATCGGCTGGTCCTGCGGCACGAGGTCGAAGCCGTAATACTCGCCGAGCTTCGCGCGCACGTGGCAGTGCAGCGCGTCGTAGAGCGGCTTCACCTGGCCCCAGAGCCTGTCCACCTCGGCGATGAACTCGTCGGGCGGCATGTCGTAGCCGGCACGCCACAGGGCGCCTGCATCCGCGAAGCCCAGCTCCCGTGCCCCCTCGTTCTGCAGCTCCACGAAGCGCTGGTAGTCCTTCCGCATGGGCACCGAGATCGAGTGCCAGCCGGTCCACGCCTCGAGGAGGTGCGCCGGGTTGCGGCTCAGCGCGAGCGTGTCGCTGAGCTGCTGGAGGTCGAAGCACTCGCCGCTCGGCCGGCAGTACCTGCCGCGGCCGTACGTGCTCTCCAGTGCCGCGGCGATCCGCGTCAGCTCAGCCGTCTTCGCGGGGTCTGCGGGCGCGGGCATGGTCTGCGAGACTCGCAGGAGCAGGAGCTTGCGCCGCACGTCCTCGGGCAGGTCGAGGCCGTCGTAGCGGGCGGCCTGCTTGGCGAGGGCGACCGATGCGCCGATGTACCTCTCGCGCTCCTGCGCGGCGATCAGCTCGGTGTCCTCGGTGATGTAGGTGGCCTGCACCCAGGCGGCCCGCTCCGCCCTGACGGCGAGGTCCCGGAGCACGGCCTCGGCGGAGTCCACGAACGCGATGGCCTCCGCGACCGTGGGCGCGGCCCTGCCGGTCGCCTTGGCGGGCTGTGCAGACGTCGGTGCCGGGAACGCGGCGGGCAGCAGTGCGGCCAGCGCCAGCGCTGCCCGCGGGGACAGCCGTGCGGGGAACGACATGGGAGGGGCCTCCGTCTGTCCTGGATTGCGGGTGTGGTGCTCTTGCCGGTTCTTGGGTACGACGCAGCGTGTGCCAGGTTCCGAACGGCCGGGAGGATCGAAGGACTCCGACGGTGAACGGTGGATCGGGTGGGCCGGCGCATCGGGCGCGTGGGTTTGCGCCGCGCCTCCCGGTTCCTTGGTCCTGATCAACGATGCGGCGGCAACGCGCTGCTCCGCGGGCGTGGACCCGACCGGCCGCCGTATCCGGCTCGGGGCCGTCTCGCGCGAGATCCTCGGCGTCGTGGAGAACGGGTTCCTCCGCGGCCAGGCCGCGGATGCGCAGCCAGCGCCGCGCGCGCCCGCGGCCAGCCGCGCGCTCAGCGGCTCTTGGCCGCGGCCGCACGCACGCGCACGCTGTCCGTGAAGATCAGGTCGCCGAACGGGGAGAGGTCATCGTTCGCGGCGTTCGCCGCGATGTGGAAGACGATGTCGCCGCCATCCTCCGGCGCCGTCCACTCCAGCACCCAGCGCGCGGTGTCCGGCGCGACGAGGTCGATGCCGGCTTCCACGTGGTGGGCGTACTGCACGCCGGCGCTGTCGGTGACCGCGGCGCGCCCGTCCAGCGCCCGCAGCGTGCCCGCCTGCTGGCCGGCCGCGGGGCCCGTGGCGAAGCGTGCGGCGAGCTCGAACCCGCCGCGGCGCATGCCGGGGCTCGCGAGCTCGATCGTGATGCGCCGCGTTGCCCCCGGCTCGTAGCCGGCCTCGAGGCCGCGCAACGTGACGGAGCCCGGCCCGGTGTTGGGCTCGGCGTCGTAGTGGCACGCGTAGCAGGTCGGCTCGCCGAAGCCGCCCGTGTGGCCCGGCGGCGGACCGGTCACGTAGCGGCCCTGAGCGAGCACCGCGGCGCCCGCGAACAGCGCGGACGCCGCAGCCAGCACGCCGCCCAGCCGACGTGCCGCGCGCCCCGGTGCGGCGGCCTGTCGCCGGCCATCCCGGGAGGCACGGCCTGCCTGCGGGTGTTGCGCCATGGGCAACGGCGCCTACTCGTCCGTCCGGACCGGCGGCGAGACGAGCGCGCGCCCGATCGTGTTCGCGTCGGTGCCGAACCAGATCTCGCCGGTCGGCGGATGGAAGTACATGTGCCGGACCGTGTTCCGCTCCGCGCCGTTGCTCAGCACGGGCGTGTTGCTGAAGAACGTCTTCGTCTTCGGGTCGAAGCCGACGAAGCGGTTGGGCTGTACGCCAGTCTCGACGACCCAGACCCGGTCCTTGTCATCCACCGCCATGGCGTACGGCCTGGACGCCTCGCCGCTCGGCAGCAGCCATTCCTCGAACGCGTCCTTGGCAGGGTCGTAGACGCCGAGGTACCCCTTCGCGTAGTCCACGTACCAGATCCGGTCATCCGACGTGATGCCGATGCGCCGGGTGCGGGCATCCGGGCGCGGGAGCTGGATCAGCTTCAGCTCCATCGTCGCGGGATCCACCGTCGCCAGCTTGTCGGTGCCCAGCAGGTTGATCCAGGGCCGGCCCTTCGAGTCGATGGCGATGCCGTAGGGCCGCGAGCGTTCGATGGGGGAGGGGATCAGCTTCACCTCGCCCGTGGCGACGGTGAGCTTGCCGACGTGGTTCCCGCCCTGCGTGGTGAACCAGATGTCGCCCTTCTGGTCGAAGACCAGCGTGTGCGGGTCGCGCACGTTCGGGTTCGGCATGGGGAACTTCGTGATCTGACCGGTCTTCGGGTCCAGCTTGCCGATGTGTGCGGCGCGGTTGCCGGCGTACCAGACCGTTCCGTTCGGGGCGACGATCAGGTTGTGTGGGTGGACGCCCTCGTCGATCTCGTAGCGCTTGAACTCGCCCGTCCTCGGGTCCAGGTTCGCGATGTAGTTGCCGGCCTGGCCCACGAACCAGACGAGGCCGTCCGGGCCCACGTACGGATCGCGCGGCCGGGACCGCTCCCAGGGTACGGTCCACTCCTTCATCTCGACCGTCTGGTCCTGGGCGAGGAGATCTCCGGGCAGCCCGCCCAGGAGCACGGTGGCGAACAGCAGCGATGCGAGCCTTCTCATTGTTGGCCTCCGGGCGTCGGGGTCGAACGGGGTCGCACGCATGGAAGGTGCGCGGCAGTCGCAGCCGGCAGCACCGCCGTGGCTTGCCAATCCTGCCACGCCGCCAGGCGCTGCGCAACGTCGCGAGCGAGAGGACGCCTTCCAACCGGGGACACGTGAGGCCGCCGGAGCGTTGAGCGGGGCGGGGGAGCGGACGGCGGGCGGAGCCAGCTCCGGGCCGAGCTCCCTGACTGGCGGAGCCGCCGGTGGAAGGGGGGTGGGAGCGTGCCGCCGGGCGCTCTCCCGGCGACGTGGCGCCGGGGGCGGCCGGCCATGCGCCCGCGTGGGCCGGACGGCGCGCACCCCCACCCCGGCCCCTTGCGGAACACCCCCCGGCGGCCCATGTGTAAGCAGGCCCGAACACACGAATCTCTTCCTTCTCGATTCCTCGTGAGGTGCGGACCATGCCCAGAGCGTCCGGCTGGCTAGCCGTCGTGTTCCTGCTCGCCGCCTGCGGCGGCGCCCCACAGACCGCCGGCGGGCCTGCGCTCAGCCGGGAGGATGTCCGTTCGGCGGCCGACGCGATCGACGCCGAGCAGCTCCTCGAGCACATCAGCACGCTCGCCTCGGACGAGTTCGAGGGCCGCGCGCCCGGGACCGCGGGCGAGGAGCGGACGGTGCAGTACCTCATCGAGCAGTTCCAGCGGCTCGGCCTCCAGCCCGGCAACCCGGATGGCACGTTTACGCAGGACGTTTCGCTCGTCGGGTACCGGGCGCAGCCGACGTCGTCCTTCACCGTCGCCGGCCGCAGGATCCCGCTCGCGTTCCCGACGGATCACGTCGCGTGGACGCGGCACTTCGACCAGCCCGACCTGCGCGTGACGGGCTCGGAGATCGTGTTCGTCGGCTACGGCGTCGTCGCCCCCGAGTACGACTGGGACGACTACAAGGACGTGGACGTGCGGGGCAAGACGATCCTCATGCTGGTGAACGACCCCGCGGTCCCCGACCCCGCGGATCCTAGCCGGCTGGACCCGAACGTGTTCCGCGGCGAGGCGATGACGTACTACGGCCGGTGGACGTACAAGTACGAGATCGCGTCGGAGAAGGGCGCGGCCGCGGCGATCGTGATCCACGAGACCGGGCCGGCCGG
>DATCLK010000090.1:0-12043 GCA_036563975.1 Longimicrobiales bacterium
CGGCTAGAGGGTTCGGTCGGCCGCAATCTGAGCGCGGGCTCGGGAGTGCACATTGGGCGATCTTGCCAAAATTCCTTTCGGCCCGGCGCCAACTCCCCGGCATTCGCCCACCGCAGCAGAAAGTTTGGTCAAACTGCCCAACGCCCTGGGCACCCTCTACGACTAGGTTTGGTCCGGCGTTCGAGCTCGCGCGGGCGGGTTCGGCTCACTGAACTGCGAGTCGGCAAGGACGTGAGAGAGATCGTGATCCCATTGGGGATGCTGGGCGGGCGAGGGCCGCGCACCGCGGCCCCGGTCGCCACGAGCAATCCGATGCCCTCGCGTGCGGCATCTCCTGCCGGCTTCTGTTACCGCGCCTTCGCGGGCGGGCACCGCGGATGGAGTTCGATGATCGCCCGATACCACGCGGGTTGATCCATGGATCTCCATGCTGCGATCCAGGGCATCACCCACCGCAGGCCGGGCCGGCCGAAATTGTCGCTCGCGTCCTGGCGCGCCAGGATGCAGTACGCCAGGGCCCACTGGCTCCATCGACGTGAGGGGGACACACAGGCCGCGCTCGTCCTCTATCGCAGCATCATCGACCGCTGGCCGAACAGCCCCGAAGCGCGTTACGCCCGGATTCACATCCGCAACATCAGCCGTGGCGCCGGGCTTGACGCTGGGGCCGCGCGCGAAGCCCGACTGCCTGCGCTCGACAGCGAGGCGACGGGCCACTGGCTGAGGCAGCGCGTCGCGGAGTGCGGCCAGTTCGTTGCGGTCAGAATCCCGAACGTATACGACACGGTTCAGACGCTCGCCGCCTTCTTCCGCGGACAGCAACGCGAGTGGGTCGCCGTGTGCCTGCTCGACGAAGCCTTCGTATGCAACCTGATCTGGGTCAATGGCGGGGAGCTCGACCAGGTCAGGATCCGCTTCGGCGTGGAGACCTTCGTCCGCGGCATCTCGCCATACGTGGGCGCGCGACACATCATCGTGGCCCACAATCATCCGATTCCCTCGCTCGCGCCGGGCGACCGGCGTCGGCGGGGCGGGGCGCGCCCGGACCACGCGGACCTCGAGCGGCTCACCGCGTTCAGCGAGCAGGACCACTCCGGCTCCGAAGCGTGGCGGAGCTACTGCCGCTTGCACGGGCTCGGTCACGCCGAAGTGCTGTACGCGAGCCGCAACATTCTGATCGGCGGGGATCGGGCGCTCGTGGACGAGTGGCGCGCACACCGTCCGCCGCCGCGATGGCGCCTGCGCTCGATGCTCGCGCGCGTGCTGATGCTGGACCGCTGACGGCCGTGACCGGGCCGGGTCGTTGAGCGCCACCGACAGCAGGAGCCCAGCCGGCAACCGAGGGTGAGGAGCACCGCCCCCGCTCGCGGGCACACTGCCCGTGCTCGAGCGGATCTGGATCCCGCGGGAGGAGGGCGACGCGAACGCCACGGGGCCGGAGCACCGCGGGCGGCGGCTGCCGGGCCCGGAGACGGACGCGGATCAGGAGGGTGAAAGCGAAGCAGCGGCGTGAAAGAGATCGGCTCGGTGCCGAGAGCGCCTCAGTCCTGCGTCTCCACGCGCACAACCGCAGCGCCGTCCGGCCCGTACCTCACCTCGACGACCCACGGGTTGCAGCAGACCGGGCAGTCCTCGACGGACCGCTGGCGCGCGCCGCTGCCCGGATCGAGCGCGATCTCCACTGCCTGTCCACAGTACGGGCACTGTACCACCGCGTCCGTGTCCGCGGTGCCGTCGCCCAGCGGGAACGCATCGTCCAGCGGATTGCGCGGCGCGATCATGCGCGGCGCCGGCAACGGGAATGCGCGCGGCGCAACGCGCCGCCACGTCATCGTCCAACCAGGTGGAGCGTACCCGGCCGGGGGAGGCCATGGTCCGGGGCCCTCACAGCACCATGCCGCGTTGCGGGCCATGGCGACTCTCCTGGCGGCGCCCATGCACGTCGCAGAGCGCGGCGTCACAGCATCACGCCGCGTTGCGCGGCCGTGGCGACAGCTCCTCCCTCAAAGCGCTCACTGGCGGAGGCCGCCACAGCCGGAGTGATGGCGCGCTGCCGCACTGTCCGTGCGCCAGCGCGACACCTTGCCCGTACGACTCCAACCTGTGCCCCGTGCGGCTGTGTCCTTCGTGCAACGACACGCCGACGCCGGCATCACGGGCCGCGGTCAGGACAGGTGGGCGGCCGGCGCGCCGCCCCTTGCTCCACGCCCGAGGGGACTGGAGCATCGTGCCGCAGCCGCGCGTCTTCGGGTCACGTGCGAGGATAGGGCTGGCTCTGGTCCT
Source organism: Longimicrobiales bacterium (assembly GCA_036563975.1). Taxonomy (GTDB): domain Bacteria; phylum Gemmatimonadota; class Gemmatimonadetes; order Longimicrobiales; family RSA9; genus RSA9. The sequence continues at coordinate 2,284 of DATCLK010000090.1, forward strand.
CTTCGTGTCGAAGCGGGGCAGTGCATCGGGCGATTCCCGCCGTCGCGTAACCGTCCCGGCAGCGGACTGCGAGGGAACGCTTCTTGCGCTGGCGTGGCGCGTCACCTCAAACCTGCATCACCGACACGAGAGCTGGATCCGGACGGCCGCACGGCGAGGCTGCCAGGCCGACCAGGCGTGCCGTAGTACGGTGGCGGAAGTACGGCGGCGACGCATGACCGCGCTGTGGTCGCCGATGGAAGGCCGCGGTACCGCGCGTCGCCGTGGGACCGATCCTGAAGCCGGCATGGCCGTGGAACCACGGTCGCCGGGGACGAGGTGCACGCGAGCGTGGCTGGGCAGCCGATCCTTGTCGTTGCGCCGGAACCGTTTCTCGAGGACCGTGGTACGCCGATCGCCGTGTATCAGCTGCTCGGGGCGCTCGGCCGGCTCGGGTACAGCGTAGATCTGCTGACCTACCCCGTCGGCCGCGAGATCCGGCTTCCTGGGGTCAGGGTGTTCCGCGTACCGAATCGGTTCCGCATCCGAACGGTTCCGATCGGTTTCTCGCTCCGCAAGTTAGTCCTGGATGTCGAGCTGACGATCGCGCTACACCGCCGGCTGCGCGCGCAGCGCTATCGGTGCATCCACGCGGTCGAGGAGGCGGCATTCCCGGCCCTGCTCCTCGGCCGGCGCGCCGGCATCCCGGTCATCTACGACATGCAATCGAGCCTGCCGGAGCAACTCGCGCAGCGCCGGCTTTTCCGGATCCCGGTCGTACGGATGGCGCTGGATGCTTGTGAACGGTGGCTGCTGCGTGGCGTTTCGGCGGTGGTAAGCAGTACGGGCCTTGCCGCGCGGGTTCGGGCCGCCGCTCCGCGAGCGCACGTCCGGGAATGGGTGTACGCGAGCGAGCCTTGCAAGGTCGAGCGAGGGCAGGCGGAGCGACTGCGGGCCGAGCTGTGCGTTCCGGAACACGCCCGGCTGGTCGTCTACGCCGGCACGTTCGAGGACTATCAGGGACTGCCCGCTCTCCTCTCCGCCATTCCGGCGGTCTGTCGCTCGGTTCCGGATGCGGTGTTCGTCTGCGTAGGCAGCAGGCCGGACGAGCGCAGCGCGGTGGAAAGGAAGGCGGCGGAGCTCAACCTGAACGGGCGGCTGCGCTTGCTTCCCAGGCAACCGCGGGAGCGACTCCCCGCTCTTCTCGCAATGGCGGATGTGCTGGTGTCCCCACGTGCGTACGGTCAGAACCTGCCGCTGAAGATCTTCGACTACCTTGCAGCAGGCCGTCCGATCGTGGCCACCGACATCCCTGCTCACCGCAGCATTCTGACGCCGGAACGGGCGAGGCTGGTGCCTTCCAGCCCCGAGGGCCTCGCCAGCGGCATTCGCGACGTGCTGCTCGACCCCGCGCTCGCCGAGCGGCTGGCCGGTGCAGCGCGCGCGTATGCGCAGCGCTACCTGGGGCAGGACGTCTTCGTGCGCTCGGTACAGGAGCTGTATGACCACGTCTGCGGCCGTGAGACAAAGTCCGCCTGCGCGAGCTGAGCAGGAATCCGGCGCGGAGCACGCGGCGGGGCAGCCCGCTCCGCAGCGAAGCGATCGTCCGGATGCTGGATCCGTGCAACCCGAGCGGTCCATGAGGGTTCGGACGGTGTCTATCATCATCCCAGCAAGGAACGCCGGGGCATCGATCGGCGGCGTCGTCCGTGCGAGCCGCGCACAGCGGCGGCCTGGCGTGGAGGTGGAGGTGATCGTCGTCGATGACGCATCGACGGACAACACGGCGGCGGAGGCCCGTGCGGCCGGCGCTCGGACGCTGGTCATCCCTGCCTCGGGCGCGGGCAACCCGGCTGCGGCGCGCAATCTCGGGGCGCGGGCGGCGCGAGGGGAGATCCTGGTCTTCCTCGACGCGGACTGCGTACCGGCCGACGGCTGGCTCCGGTCGCTACTCGATGCGCACGACAGAGGCGAAGTGGTCGTTGGGGGCGCGCTGGATCTCCCGAACGGCCTCCCGTTCTCGGCCCGCTGCGACTACTTCTGCGGCTGGTACCACGTTCATTCCCGGCGTCCGGCCGGCTACGTCGTAAGCCATCCTCCGGGCAACGTCAGCGTGAGACGCGAGCTGTTTCTCTCGACCTCCGGCTTCGACGAGCGCCACCCCGTTGCCTTCGCGCACGAGGAGCTGCGGTGGCAGGCGGAGCTCGTCCGGCGCGGGGTGAGGATCTACTTCGAGCCGACCGCTGTGGTGCTGCACCGGAATCGCCCGGGCTTCGGGAACCTTCTCCGGCGAAGCTACCGCTGGGGTTACAGCGCAATCGAGAGCAAGGCGGCGACAGGAGCGGCCAGGATGGCGTGGCTGTACAGGCATCCGCGCGCGTTGGTGGCCCTCGCACCCGCCTCGGCGCCGCTGCAGGCGCTCTACATCGTCGCGTGCTGGCTGCGCGCGGGAGTCTTCGAGCCGTGCATCATGCTGCCCGCGGTGCTCGCGGCGCAAGCCGCCTACACCGCGGGCGTGGTGGTCGGCGGCATCCGCTGGCTGCGGTCTCGCCGAGCACCCGTCTCGACGGAGACGCGGCCGCGCTGGGCCTGAGGAGAGCGGAGAGCACTCCGATGGTACGCGACACGGATACGATTCCGACCGGCGTCGGGCTGGCGGGCCCGGCGACGGGCGGGGTGAGCGTGACCGCGGCGATCTGCACGCGGGCGCGGCCGCAGCAGTTTGCACGCGCACTCGAATCGCTGTGCGCGCAGCGGGTCCCGGCCTCGGAGATCCTGGTCATCGACAACGCACCCCTGGATGACGCCGCGGAGCGAGCCGTCGCGCGCGTGTGTCCGACCGCCCGGTACGTCGTCGAGCCGGTTCCCGGGCTGGACTTTGCGCGCAACCGGGCGCTCGCCGAGGCGAGCGGCGACATCGTCGCGTTCCTGGATGACGACGTGGTCGCCTCGCCTGGCTGGGTCGGCGCGATCCGGGCAGCGTTCGAGAGTGCGCCTGCGCTCGGCGTGTGTACGGGGCGAGTCGAAGCGCTCTCCACCCGGACTGCCGGCCAACGCCTGTTCGAAGCCAATGGCGGCTACGGCCGGGGCGACCGGCGCATCCGCCTTCCCGCCGATGCGCGCCGTCGACTGCACGGGTTCCCCGCGCCGCTCGTTGCCTGGGCAGTGAGCGTGGGGAGCGGCGCGAGCCTCGCCGTCAGACGCGACTACGCCCGACAGCTCGGCGGCTTCGACGAGGCGCTCGATCTCGGGGACGTGCTCCCCGGCGGCGGCGACCTCGACATCATCTGGCGGGGATGCTCAGGGCCGGCCACGAAGTCGTCTACGAGCCCGATGCATTGGCCTGGCACGAGCACCGTGAGAGCGTATCGAGCGCCGTCGAGCAGATCGCGGGCCACCAGCGTGCTCTGCTCGCGTTCCTCACGAAGAGCATCCGTCGGGCTTCGGGCAGGACCCGGGCGGAGTTGCTCCTTTTCCTGTGCTGGCGCCTGCTGAAGCCGGGTGTGCGCCTGGCGGCCCGCTCCGTAGGACGAGACCCGCTCCCCGTCCGCGCATTGCTCCGCGTGTGGGCGGAGTGTTGGGCCGGCCTGGCGGCATACGGCCGGGCGCAGCGGATCGCGTTGCGGCGGCGACTCGAGCACGGGGGGCACCGCCCGGCGGCGGATCCGATCGCGTCCTTCGGTCTACACCCGGCGGCACCGACCACAGCTCACCCCGCGGCAGCGCCAGAGCCGTGAGCGTTCTCATGAGAACGTTGGATACCGTCCGGGTGATCACGCCTCGCTCGCGAGGCAGCGCGAAGGAGGTGTGGCGGTTCCGAGACCTGTACCGTAGCCTCGTCGCCCGCGACCTGGCTGCCAAGTATCACTCCTCCGTGCTGGGCTTCATCTGGACGTTGCTCAATCCGCTCCTGATGCTGGCCGTGTTGATCGCCGTGTTCCGGCACGTGATCAGGGTGCCGATCGAGCACTATTGGGCCTTCCTGCTGAGCGGCTATTTCGTCTGGAACTGCGCCCAACAATGCCTCTCCGCGGCAACGTACGTCTTGCAGCAGCATGCCAATCTGAGTCGGAGCGCCGCGTTCCCGAGCGAGATCCTGTTGCTGAGCGCATCGACTGCGAAGCACGTCGAGTTCCTGATCGAGATCGGGCTGACCCTCGTGGTGCTCGGCATCTTCCACCACCAGGCCGTGCCCGGCAGCTTCCTGGCCCTGCCGGTCCTGTTCCTGTTGCAGTTCGTCCTCGTGGTGGGCCTGATGGCGCCGATCGCGGTGCTCTCGGTGCTGTTCCGCGATGTCCAGCACGCATTGCCCCCCATCATCATGGCGGTCTTCTACCTGTCCCCCGTCTTCTATTCGACGGACATGGTTCCGGAGTCCGTGCGTGGCCTGTACATGCTGAACCCGTTCGCGGGGCTGCTGTCCCTCTACCACGCCGTTCTCTTCGAGGGGCGGTTCCCGGCGGGCGGATTGCTGGGCTGGGTCGCGACTCTCGCGCTCGCGAGCTGTGCGGGAGGATACATGATCTTCAGGCGGTACAAGCCTCTCTGCGTCGAGGTCGCCTGACGCGATGGTCCCGCGGGTGGAGTGCCGCAACGTCGGCAAGGAGTTCCGCCATCCGGCGCAGGCCGTTTCGCTCCGGGAATGGTTCATCCGTGCCGTGGGCGGGCGGACCGTGGCGCGGCACGCGCCGGTGTTCCGCCTGAGCGGATTCGATCTGCGGGTTGGGCGGGGCGACAGGGTCTCCATCATCGGCGGCAACGGCTCCGGCAAGAGCACGATCCTGCGCCTCATCGCGGGCATCTACGCGCCGTCGGAAGGCGAGATCGTGACGCGCGGCAGGATCGCGGCGGTCATCGAGCTCGGCACCGGGCTGCACCCCGAGCTGACCGGCGCCGAGAACGTCCACCTCTACGGCAGCATCCTCGGGATGAGCCGGGAGGAGACGCGGGCGCGCTTCCCGGAGATCGTGGAGTTCGCCGAGATCGGCGACTACATCCACGTCCCGATCAAATACTACTCGTCCGGCATGCTCGCGCGGCTCGCGTTCTCGATCGCCATGGCCTCGGATCCGGACATCCTCCTCCTGGACGAGGTCCTGGCCGTCGGCGATCAGGCGTTTCGGGCACGCTGCCACGACCGGATCGCCGAGCACCTGAATCGCGGGACGGCCGTCATCATCGCCTCGCACGATCTCGATCTCGTTCGCAGCCAGGCCTCGGAGGTCATCTGGCTCGATGCGGGCCGGGTACGCATGCGGGGCGAGGCGAACGAGGTGGTGGACGCCTATCTGGCAAGCATGTCCCACGCCGAGCGCGCGCAGGAGTCCGACGACCACGCCTCCGCGCTCGATCGGCTGCTCGTGTACCCGGAGGCGTGACAATGGCGGCCGCCGTACTGGATTTCGATCTTGAGCGCGGTAGCGATGCGGAAGGGCTCGATCGGTACGATCACGCGCTGGTCCTGGTTCGGTTCCGCGGGCGCCCGGTCCACCAGGTCGTGTTGCCGGTGGTGGACGGGCGCGTTTCCGTGGAGGAGATCCGGCGTTCCGTGCTGGAGGCCGGCGGCTGGGTCCTCTGGGACCGCTGGCTCGAGGCGTTCCTGGAGCTCGAGACGCCGGCGCGCGCACCCATCCAGCCAGCGACCGTCGCGGTCTGCACCCGCGACCGCCCGGACGACCTGCGCCGATGCCTGGACGCGCTCGCCGTGTTCGCACGCGATGGCCACGAGGTGCTGGTCGTGGACAACGTGCCTTCGACGGACGAATCGCGGCAGATCGTCCAAGCCAGCGGCTTCGCGCGATACGTGCGGGAGGACCGGCCCGGTGAAAGCGCTGCGAGGAACCGGGCGTTGCGCGAAGCGAGCCACGACATCGTTGCCTTCTCCGATGATGACGCCATGCCCGATCCGGGGTGGCTTCCGGCGTTGCTCCGCAACTTCAACGATCCGCTGGTGCTTTGCGTCACCGGACTCACCATGCCCTACGAGCTGGAGACCGAGGCGCAGCGCTGGTTCGAACGGTACAGCCCGTTCGGACGTGGCTTCATGCGCACGGTCTTCGACGGCGGGGACGTCAATCCACTCCTGGCATCGCGTGCCGGCGCCTCGGCAAACATGGCGGTGCGCCGCGCCGTCCTCGACCTCATCGGCCCGTTCAACGAGGCGCTCGGGTGCGGGACGCGGTCGCGGACCGGCTCGGACTACGAGTTCTTCGTCCGGATCCTGGCCGCCGGCTACCGCATCGTGTATGACCCCGCCGCGCTCAGTTGGCACCGTCATCGCCGCACCTGGACCGAGCTGAGGCAGGTGCTCCGCGGGTACGGGACAGGCGTGTACGCCGCGTGGACGCACCTCCTGTTCGCCGGCCGGGAGTTCATCGTGCCGAAGCTCGCACTGAGCTGGCTGCTGCACACGCAACTGCCGAACTTGCTCCGATCGCTGCTGCGCAGGCCGGGCTCGTTTCCGCTCGACCTGATCCTCGCCGAGCTCCGCGGCTGTCTGGCGGGGCCGTGGGCATACGTCATGGCGCGGCGCGCGCTGCGCCGGCTGGAGGTGATCTCGTGAACCGCAATCTCCCGGCAGTGAGCATCGTGATCCCGACGCACAATCGCTGCGAGGCCTTGCGTCGAACGCTCGATGCGCTCGCGAGACAGACCGTGCCCGCGGAGGCGATGGAGGTGATCGTCGTGGCGGACGGCTGCACCGACGGCACGACGACGTGGCTCCGCGAGCATCGCCCGCCGTACCGGCTGCGCTGCGTGGAGCTTCCGGGTAGTGGGCCGGCTGCAGCGCGCAACGCCGGCGCCGCTGCCGCGACCGGAGAGATCCTGCTGTTTCTCGATGATGACATCGAGCCGGCGCCCGGCCTCGTAGCCGCGCACCTGCGCAGTCATGAGGGCAGTGTAGACGTCGTGGCGATCGGGCCCTGCCCGCCGTTCCTCCCCGGACGACAGGACTTCTGGCGCGTGCTCGTCCGACGCTGGTGGTTCGATCTGTTCACCGCCATGGCGGAGCCCGGGCATCGTTTCACGTATCGGGATGTATTGACGGGCAACCTGTCCCTGCGCCGGACGCTATTCCAGCGGATCGGCGGGTTCGATCCCACGTTCCCGGATCCCTCGCACGAGGATTGGGAGTTCGGGATCCGGCTCCTGAAGGCGGACGCCCGGCTGACCTGCGTCCCGGATGCCGTGGCCTGGCATCACGACCGCACGGATCTGGATCGGTCGTACCGGCGTTCCCGGCAAGATGGAAAGGGTGATGTCCTGATCGGCCGGCTCCACCCGGAGCTGCGGCCAGCGTTGCCGCTGGCGGCCCGCGGACCGGCTCCGCGGCCGGTCGAGAACGCGGTGCGGGCCCTCGCCTTCCGCGTGCCAGCGGCAGGCGATGCCCTTGCTCGCCTGGCCCGGCGTGCGCTCGACGTACTGGAGTGGCTCCGGCTACGCCGTGCCTGGCGAAAGCTGAACGGCACGACCCGTCGCTACTGGTACTGGCGCGGGGTGGCGGACGCGTTGGGCAGCCAGGCCGAGCTAGACCGGTTCCTGGCGCATGGCTCGGGCGCGGAGGGCACCGAGTCCGCGCTGGACATCGATCTCCGCCTGGGGCTTGCGGAAGCGGAGCGAAGGCTGGATGTCGAGCGTCCAGCTGGCGTGCGCGTCTGGTACGGCGACGTCCTCATCGGTCACATCCCGCCGGTCCCCGGCGCGGAGCGGCTCCACGGACGGCATCTCCGCCCGTTCCTTGCCCGGCATCTCGGCGTCCCGCTCCTGAACGCGATGGCCATCGAGGCGCTCGCCACCAGTACGCGCGCCACGGTGGGCGAGCTCGCAACAGCCGGGCGAGGAGGCCCGCTCGATGCTCCGCTCTTCGTCGCAGAATCGGATCTGTCTCGGGGAATCCATGACCTTGAGGTCCCCCGCGGCTATGGCGCCGCCCGCGTGCTCGTCCGCGTTCGAGGGCGGCCACTGGGCTGGATGACCATCCCGAGCCGGCGCGACCGGAAGATTTCGGCGGCCGAGTTGCGCAAAGCGATATCGGAGCAGTTCGGGCCCGGGGGGTGGCCGGCTCTGCTGGGCCGCACCGACGACAACGAGGCCGGTGCCGCGCGGCGGGAGGGTTTCTGCCCTCCGATCACGGTCGTCGTGTGCACCCGCGACCGGACCGAGATGCTGGCCGGCTGCCTGCGGACGCTACTCGACCTGGACTACCCCGAGTACGAGGTGATCGTCGTAGACAACGCGCCGAGCGACGAGCGAACCGCCCGCCTCGCCGCCGAGCTGGGCGTGCGTTACGTACGCGAGGACGTGCCGGGCCTCGACCGGGCGCGCAACCGCGGAATCCGGGCCGCACGATACGAGATCGTCGCCTTTACCGATGATGACGCGCGCGTGGACGCGGGATGGCTGCGGGAGATCGCCGCGGCGTTCGCCGACCCGGAGGTCATGGCGGTGACGGGGTTCGTTGCGCCCCTCGAGCTCGACACCGAGGCGCAGCGACTCTTCGAACTCGTGTACGGCGGGATGTCCCACGGGGCGCGACAGCGTACATTCCGTCGCGGCGAGATGCGAAACGCACAACTGCTCTGGGCGAGCGCCATGGGCTGCGGCGCGAACATGGCGTTCCGCAAGCGCGTCTTCGATGCACTCGGCGGCTTCGACGTGGCCCTGGATGTCGGGACGCTGGCGGGTGGCGGGGGAGACATCGAGATGCTGCATCGCATCGTCGTCTCGGGTCACGCGGTTGCCTACCGCCCCGCTGCGCTCGTGTGGCACCGCCATCGCCCCACGCTGCCGGCGCTGCGTCGCCAGCTCTTCGACAACGGCCGCAGCTTCGGCATCTACCTGATCACGTGCTTCCGGAAGGGGACCGTGCCCCGGCACGCCATCCTGCGCTTCGCGTTGCAGGACTGGTTCGCGCGCTGGATCGTCCGGCGGCTCGTCCGGCCCGGCGCGTTCCCGCGGGGTTTGGTCGTCGCCGAAATGGCCGGCGCCATCCTCAGCCCGCTCTTCTACCTGGGCGCTCAATGGGACCAGCGGCGACGGCGCGCGCCGGAGCCGGCCGCCCTCGGCGCACGCCCCGAGGCCACCGCTCCGGCCACCGTGGCGAGGGCCTCACGGCCATCGCGCCACGCCACGTCCGCACGGTAGGCACGGTCGAGCGCGGCGGATCTGGATCCCGCAGGAGGAGGGCGAGGCGAACGCCACGGGGCCGGAGCAGCATGAGCGGCTGCCGGGCCCAAGGACGGACGCGGATCAGGAGGGTGGGAGCGAAGCAGCGGCGTGAGCGGACAGAGATCGTCTCAGTCCTGGAGCTCGCTCAGTCCTACGCCTCGACGCGCACGTCCGCAGCGCCGTCCGGCCCGTACCTCACCTCGACGACCCAGGGGTTGCAGCAGACCGGGCAGTCCTCGACGTACTGCTGGCGTGCGCCGCTGCCCGGGTCCAGCCCGATCTCGACCGTCTCGCCGCAGTACGGGCACTGCACCCGTGCGTCGGTGTCCGCGGTGCCGTCGCCGAGCGGGAAGGCGTCGTCCAGCGGGTCACGGGGCGCGATCATGCGCGGCGCCGGCAACGGGAATGCGCGCGGCGCAACGCGCCGCCACGTCGTCGTCCAACCATGGCGGATCCTACCCGGCCTGGCATCGCGACGGTCCGCGGAACATCCGGCCGGAGGTCGGTGCAGCAAGCGCGCGGCGGCCGGGTCGGCGAGGGCCGGAAGGACGCTCGGCGCCGGCCGCGCGTCCTTCCGCACCGCAACGGAGACCCGGCGTGAATGGCCGGGGGC
>DATCLK010000091.1:0-8417 GCA_036563975.1 Longimicrobiales bacterium
AGCGCGAAGGCCAGCATCTGGAGCAGCAGGCTGCCGAGCAGGATCCGCCGCGCGTGCCCGACCCGGCTCGCGAGCTGGCCGCTGCCGACGCTCCCGCTCACGATCCCCAGCGTGAGCGGGAGCATGGTGAGCCCCGCGCCCGTCGCTGAGACGCCCGCCACGTTCACGAGGTAGAGCGGGAGGAAGACCATGCTGAACAGGAACGCGCCGCCCAACACGAAGGTCGCTGCCAGCGGCAGCGCGACCTCGCGCCGGCGGAACAGGCGGAGGTCCAGGATGGGATCCTCGGCCCGCCGCTCGGCCCGGATGAACACCACGAGCCCGGCGACGCCCGCGGCGCCCAGCGCGAGAGACGCGGCCGGGCTCGCGCTCGCTGACAGCGCGAAGAGGAGCGGCACCACCGCGGCGAGCAGCCAGGCCGCGCCCGCGACGTCCACGCGCGCATCGCTCCGCCGCCCCCCGATCCGCGGCATGTGCGTGATGATGAACCAGAGCGCCACCCCGCCGATCGGCAGGTTGATGAAGAACACCCAGTTCCAGCCGAGCGTGTCCGTGATCACGCCGCCCGCAAGCGGCCCGATCACGCTCGAGAGGCCCATCACGCCGCCGATCAGCCCCATGTACCTCGCGCGCTGCGGAGGCTGGAAGAGATCGCCGATGACGGCGAGCGTGCTCGTGAAGAGGCACGCCGCGCCCAGGCCCTGCACCGCCCGCGCGACGAGCAGGACCAGCGTGCCCGGGGAGAGACCCGCGAGGAGCGAGCCGAAGAGGAAGATCCCTACGCCCGCGACCAGGACCGGCTTGCGGCCGTAGAGGTCGGAGAGCTTGCCCCAGATCGGCAGCATCACCGTCGAGGCGACGAGGTACGCCGTGGTGAGCCACGCGTACAGACCGGCGGGGATGCCCAGGCTGCGCTGGATCTCCGGCCCGGCCGTCGCGACGATCGTCTGATCCAGTCCGGAAAGCAGCAGCGCCGCCAGCACGCCGGCGAGCGCCAGCGCGCGGTCCCGCCCGCCGAGCCCTGCGGCCGCGCCAGCCGGCTGGATCGGCCCGGCCGCACTCACCCCGCACCGCCCGCGTTGCGCCGCGCCGCGCCCGACGCTATTTGTACGACCGTCACAGCCACCACTTCACTTCCCTTCACCCGTCACACGGAGCCGGTGACCGCGATGTCGCCCCGGAACTCCTTCTTCGTCCGCGTCCCCGCGCGCCTCCGCCAGACCATCGTGCTGCCGGCCGCGCTGGCCCTCGTGCTCGGCTGCGGCAGCGCGACCGCCACACACGAGCCGCCGGTCCCCACGGCGACCGCCCCCAGCGCCGTATACCCCGCCGCGGATTGGGAGCGCATCTCGAATCCCGAAAGCGTCGGCTGGTCCAGCGCCGGGCTCGAGGCGGTGCGCCAGAAGCTCTCGACCATGGCGACCACCGGCTTCATGGCCGTCGTCGGCGGGCGAGTCCTCATGGAGTACGGCGACGTCTCCGCCGTCAGTTACCTTGCCTCGGTGCGCAAGAGCGTCCTGTCCATGCTCTACGGCATCTACGTGCACCGCGGCGCCATCGACCTCGATCTCACGCTCGCCGAGATCGGCATCGACGACCGTGAGGGCCTCACGGACCAGGAAAAGCAGGCCAAGGTGCGCCACCTGCTCGCCGCACGCTCGGGCGTCTACCACCCCGCATCCAACGGCGGCGACGACCTGGCCAGCGCGCCGCCACGCGGCTCACAGGCGCCGGGCGAATACTACCTCTACAGCAACTGGGACTTCAACGCGCTCGGCACCATCTTCACGAAGCTCACCGGCAAGGACATCTACGACGCGCTGGAGGAGGACCTCGCCCGCCCCATCGGCATGCAGGACTTCGACCGCTCGATCCACCGCCTCACCGGCGACACCACGCGGTCCGTCCACCTCGCCTACCACATGCATCTCTCCACCCGCGACATGGCGCGCATCGGCTACCTGATGCTCCGCGAGGGCAACTGGGCCGGCCGGCAGATCGTGCCGCGCGAGTGGGTGCACGAGAGCACGCGTGCCATCACGCCCGTCAGCGAGATGAACCCGCCGCAGCGGCGCCGCGGCCGCTTCGGCTACGGCTATCTCTGGTGGGTGTTCGACGGCGAGGCCGCGAGCGGCGTGTACCGGGGCGCCTACACCGCCCTCGGCGCCTACGGCCAGCACATCACCATCGTCCCCGAGCTGGACCTCGTGGTCGCGCACAAGACCCGCCCCGGCAGGGGGCGCGGCGTCTCCCACGAGCAGTACCTGGAGGTGCTGGACCTGCTGGTCGCGGCGAAGTGCCGCGGCGCCTGCCCGGCGGCGTCCTCTCCGTGATCGGCGCGCCGGCGCGGCGAGGCCTGATCCGCCTCGCCCGCCGGCGTTCGGCGCTCCGCGCCCGGCCAGCCGGCATCCGGCCTGCCAGGCGCGAGCCGCGCCGGCCAGCCGCGAGCCGCGCCGGCCGGCCGCAAGCCAGGCCGGCCGCCAGCCGCCCTGCCAGCCGCGAGCCGCGCCGGCTCGACCGGCACGCCTCACGTGCACAGCGCTTCGCGGGAGTGACGCCGCGGGAGGTCCGGGGGCACGGAGGGTGACGTTGGTGGGACGGTAGCGCCCCGCACACCTACGGCCTGTACAGCCGCTTCTCGTAGACCTCCACGATCTCACGCCCGTCCCACACGTAGACCAGGTGCTCGGCCTGCCGGCACTCGGAGACCGCGCGCGGCCGGAACACCGCGGCGCACTGGCCGCCCGCCCACCGCACGCTGTCGTACGCCACGCCCCACGACCCCGCGTCGCGCAACCGCCGACCCAGCCGCTGCGAGGCGCTGTAGTCGTCGGGGTGGTAGACCGCGGGCAGCACCTCCCGCATGCCGCGCAGGTCGTGCAAGGCGGCCTGGAGCTTCAGCTCCAGGACGCGCATCTCGATCTCCATGGGCGGCTCGTTGGTGTACGAGAGGAACCTCGCGCGGTGGTAGCGCGTCTCCGCGACCGCTGTCGCGCGGTCCCGCGCCACGTACAGCACGCCGTACGTGCCATCCCCGAACCGGCTGCCCGCGGGGTTCGGGTGCGCGAACGGCGCCATGATGTAGGCGGAGCCCGGGCCGTAGACGCGCTCCTCCGGCGGGAGCAGCGCGAGCGCGCCCGCCTCGGCCCGCAGCCGGTCGTTGGTCAGGGCTTCGACTTCCTCCAGCGCGGCGAAGTCCTCCGCCGGAGCGATCCGCGCGTAGAGATCCACCGGGGGGTACCGGCTCGGGATGATCCGGATCGCGCGGGTCCAGCGTACCCGTCGGACCGGCACCTCGAGCGGGCCGTCGAGCAGCAACGTTTCCACCAGCCCGCTACGCCCAGCCGCCGAGCTGCGCGTCCAGGTACTTCCGCACCACGTACAGATCCGCGACGTTGCCCGAGAGCATGCGCTCGAGCGCGGAGCGCCCCGCGAACAACGGCGCGGCGTTGGGCTTGCGCACCCACGCGTCCGCCGCCGCCGGGTCCGGCAGCAGGATCTGCAGTGCCTTGTAGATGCCGAGGATGTAGGAGATCCGCTCCAGCGTATCCCGCGGCAACTGTCTCACCCCCTCCTTCTTCCACTTGAAGTACGTCGAGCGCGAGGGGCTGCCCAGCAGCCGGATCTGCTCGTCCACGGAGAGGCGCCACAGCTCCGCGATGCGGAAGAACGCCCGGAGCGCGGGGCCAGCGGCCTCGCGGCCCGGCAGCGGCGCGGCTGTGGCGGAGGGAGAGTGCACGGGATACTCCGAAGACGGATGTCTGCGCCAATATAGTCCGGAATCGGACTCCCCGCAAGGCGGCCAGCGCGCGCTCGGCGACACGCCGGCACGAGCCCGGGCGCCGTACCCTGGCCCCGCCCGGCTGCCGGGGCCCCAGCAGGCCCATGCCACGGGCCTGCTTCCCATGCCTCCGGGCCTGCGCACCTCGGGCCTGCGCACCTCCCCGCCCGCGCGGAGAGGGCCGGGGGCGCAGGATCCCGCCCGGGCGAAGAGGCGCCAGGGAAATGGGGCCCCCGCCCGGGCGGAGGGGCCGGGGCTGAGCGGGCCCTCGCCCCGGCCCGGGGCGGGGCCGGGGCGGGGCGGCTACGGGTCGCCCGCGAAGCGCCAGCGCGCGGTGTAGTCGCGCGGCAGCAGATCGCCCCTGAGCCGCGCGCGCACCATCTCGACGGGGATGCGGCCGCCCTCGAGGATGGCGTCGTGGAACTCGCGTGCGCTCATGCGGCCCGTCTCGACCAGCTCCCTGTACGGCGCGCGGATCTGGAGACCGCCGAGCATGTAGGCGGCCTGGTACAGGGGCGGGTAGGTGCCGATGAAGGAGCGACGGACCTCCGCCTCGGCGTTGGCGCGCTCGTGGCCGACGCGTTCGACCAGCAGCTCGACGGCTTCGTCGGGCGTCATCGTGCCCAGGTGGACACCGAGGGAGAACATGATCCGCGCGGCGCGGTGGGAGCGCCAGAAGAGCATGCCGATGCGGTCCTCCGGCGTCTTCGGGAAGCTGAGGTCCCAGAGCAGCATCTCCCAGTACAGCGACCACCCCTCGGTCCAGAACGGCGTGGCGAAGACCCGCCGGTGGGTGTTGTAGCGGCTGGTCATGAAGCCCTGGAGGTGATGGCCGGGGATCAGCTCGTGGTGCACGGTGGCGCGGGAGAAGTGCACGTTGTTCCCGCGCATGCTCATGAGCTTCTCCTCGTGGGTCATCCCGTCCGTCGGGAACGAGACCTGGATGACCTCGCCGCCGAGGAAGAAGGGGGCGACGCGCTGGCGCTCCGGCGACATCATCTCCATGCGCCAGACCTCCTTGGCGAGGGGCGGGATGGTGACGAGGTCGCGTTCCTCGACGAAGGCGACCGCCTCGTGGGCCAGGTCGCGGACCAGCGCGGGCTGGTGCCCGGGGTCGACGTGCAGCGTTTTCACGTTCTCGAGGGCGGCCTTCCAGTCGTCGCCGAAGCCCATCTCGCGGGCGACCTTGCGCATCTCGGCCTCGCACCACGCCAGCTCGCGCTCGGCGATGGCGATCAGCTCCTGGGGCGAGTAGGGGATCATCTCGTGGGCGAGGTCCGTGGCCATGCCGGCGGCGCCGATGGGATCGCCGATGATCGGGTCGGGCTCGCCTTCGCGGATGCCGACGAGCTCGCGGCGGATGTAGCGGCCATAGGCAACGAGCGCCGAGTCGACGCGCCTGTAGGGGTCGGCGGTCCACCAGGTGAAGAGCGGGTCGTAGCCGGCGTGGAAGCTGTGCCAGCGGCGGAGCGTGTCGCGCAGGCCGTCGAGGATGGTGGCGGCGCGGTAGGCGACGACGCGCGATCTGTAGCCGCGCGCGCTATCCTCGTTCGCGGCTCTTCCGGCCCCATCGGCTGACGCGACGGTGCGCGTGCCGGTCGCGGCGGTGCGCTGCGCGGGCGCGGCAGCCTTGCTCGCTTCATCGACGGCGCGGAGCAGCGCGGCGAGCGTGTCCGCGACTGCGCGTGGGTCGACGGTCTCGTGGCGGCGCCTCGCGTCGTGGAGCGAGAGGATGGTGCGCGCGAACGGCAGGAGCGGCTCCGCCTCGGCGAAGAGCCGCTCGTCGCGGTCGAGCAGCGCGAGCTGATATCGCAGCTCGTGGTCGAGCAGGATGTAGTCGATGCGCCCCTCGACGCCGAGGCGGTCGAAGTCCAGCTCACGCAGCCGCGCCTGCCACGCCTGGTAGAATTCGCGCATCCGGCGTTGCCGCTCCGGCGAGTACTCGGCATCGTAGCGGCGGAGCAGCACGGCGCGGTCTGCAGCATAGCGTTCGACGACGTCGCGCAGCTCGCTCGTGGGCGCCGCGACGAGCGGCGCGAGCGGTGGCACGATGGCATGCCCCTCCGCCCCTGCCCTTCCCTGGGCCAGGGCGGGCGCGGGGGCGAGGGCGGGGGTGGCGGTGAGCAGCACACAGAGGCCGGGGATGAGCGGACGGCGCATGGCAGTCTCTCGTGGCTGTGCGTGTCCAGGGTGGTCCCGACACGGGCAGGATGCGGCACCCGCGCGGAAGCGGCAAGGTTTCCCGAGGGCGCGGACGGCGCACCCCCGCGCCCCGGGGGCCCAGAGACTCCACGTCTCCGGAGAGAACCTCGTGCGAACCGACACCGCGTAAGCGCCTCCGCGCGGGCCGAGGCGCTCCCCGTCTCGGCAGAGAACCTCATGTAAACCGACTCCGCGCAAGCGCCTCCGCGCGCCGAGACACGCCGCCCTCTCGGGAAGAGGCTCGTGCGAACCGGCTCCGCGGGCGGGCGGGCACTCCCGCGCGGTCGAGCCCGGCGCCCCGGACGCCGCCACGGCCCCCACGTGATCCCGCGCGCCGAGCGCGATACATTATCGCTGCCATGACTCAACGGCTCTACTACGACGACGCGTACCTCCGCGCCTTCGACGCGCGCGTCGCCGAGGTGTCGGCGGACGGGCTACGCGTGTACCTGGATCGCACCGCGTTCTATCCCACGTCCGGCGGGCAGCCGCACGACACGGGTGAGCTGGCCGGCGCGCGCGTGGTGGACGTGGTGGACGAGGACGAGCGGATCGCGCACGTGCTGGCGGAGCCGCTGCCGCTGGCGCCGGGCGCGCGGGTGGAGGGCCGCATCGATTGGGAGCGGCGCTTCGACCACATGCAGCAGCACACGGGGCAGCATCTGCTTTCCGCGGTGTTCGTGGAGCTGTACGGCCTCGAGACGGTGAGCGTGCACTTCGGCGCCGAATCGTCCACGCTGGACCTGCCGGCGGACGCGCTCTCGGCGGAGCAGCTCGAGGCGGCGGAGGCACGTGCGAACGCGCTGGTGTGGGAGAACCGCCCCGTGACCGTGACCTACGAGGACGCGGCGCAGGCGGCGAGCACGCTGCGCAAGGTGCCCGCGCGCAGCGGCGTGCTCCGCATCGTCACGATCGACGGCGTGGACCGCAGCGCGTGCGGCGGAACGCACGTGCGCGGCACGGCGGAGATCGGGCCGGTGCTGATCCGCGGCGTCGAGCGGGTGCGTGGCAACGCGCGGGTGGAGTTTCTCTGCGGTCGCCGCGCCATCCGCGGCGCGCGCGCGGACCACGTGTTGCTCCAGCGGCTCGCGCTCGACTTCTCGGCGCGGCCCGAGGATCTGCCGGAGCTGCTGGCCGGGCTGCGCGAGCGGGAGCGCGAGCTGCGCGCAACGCTGCGGCGCGCGGAGGAGGAGCTGGCAGGCTTCCGCGCACGCGCGCTCTACGAGCGGACGGAGCCGGGCGAGGACGGCGTTCGGCGAGCCATCGAACGGCACCCCGCCGGCGGCCTCGACGAGCTCCGCGCATTCGCGCACGCCTTCGTCGCGCTCCCGAAGGCCGTGCTCGTGGCTGTGGTCGACGAGCCGCCCGCCCTGCTGCTCGCCGCATCCGAAGACTCAGGGATCAACGCCGGCGCGGCGCTCAAGGCGGCGCTGGCCGCGGTGGGCGGGCGTGGCGGCGGCTCGGCGCGCATCGCGCAGGGCAGTGTGCCAGACCGTGCGGCGCTCGAGCAGGTGATCCGCCAGCTCGGCGCGTGAGCCGGCCGGCCGCTCCGTCCTCGATGACGATGCACGTGGCCTTCGCGAAGCGCTCGCGCTCTTCGACACCCTCCAATTCCCGGCCGTTTCCGTAGAGCGCCGCACCCGGCGCTTTCCTCCCTCACGAGCGCCAGCCGTCGCAGCGCTTGCACGCGGGCGGAACGAGAATTGCGTATCCCCCGCAGCACTCCCCAAAAAGGCCACTGGCAACGCCGCTCGTCGGGCGGCCGGACCAGTCGTGGCGCGTACGCTGGCAGTACGGACCGTGGCTCCACGCGTGCGGCGAGGAGCGCCGCGCGCCAACCCGATCCGAAGGAGGATCTCATGCCCGATTCGCGCAGGACACGTGGACTCATCGTGATGCTCGCGGGCGCGGTCGCCGCGTGCGGCGCGCAGCCGGCGGATGACCAGATGGCAGAGCAGCCGCCCGCCGACGAGCAGCTCGCCGAGCAGCCAGTCCACGAGTCGATGCCCGCACTGGCGCCGGAGACCGAGGCGCAGCTCGCCGCCGCGCGCGAAGCGGTCGCAGCGTTCGCGGACCGCGCGCAGGCCGAGGCCGCGGGTTACACGCAGCAGCTCACGGAGTGCATGGCGTCCGAGCAGGGCGCCCAGGGCCTCCACTTCGCCAAGCCCGAGCTGATCACCGACGGCGCGCAGCTCGACGCGCTCCGGCCCGAGGCGCTGATGTACGAGCCGCAGCCGGACGGCTCGCTCCGCTTCGTCGGCTTCGCGTACGTGATCCCGCGCGCGGCCTGGACGGCGCCGGAGCCGCCCACCTTCCTGGGCCAGCAGATGACGGCGAACGAAGCGCTCGACGTGTGGGCGCTGCACGTCTGGGTGGCGGACAACCCGAACGGCGTGTTCGCCGAGTGGCACCCCAACGTGAGCTGCCCGCCGGC
>DATCLK010000092.1:0-24512 GCA_036563975.1 Longimicrobiales bacterium
CGCCTTCCGCATGTGGTCGTTCATCGTGTTGTTGCGGCAATCGAGGTCCGCGACGGCGATGTCGAGTCGGACGGCGCGCACCGACTGCTGGAGGTCCGCGACCGCGATGCTCGGCCGGGCAGGGTCCAGCTCGACCACGCCATCGACACGCGTGGCATCACAACGGTAATCCCGCACTGTAGACGTCCCCTCGATCCAGAGCCGGCTCTCCGGCTGGATCGTGAGCACGGCGCCGGTTTCAGGCGGCGTGAGCGCTTGCTCGACCGCGCTCTGGGCGGCCAGCGCCTGCGCGGGCAGGACGAGCAGCGCAAGAGCGCTCGAGCGTCGCATCGTGGTCATCGAAGTCCTCCGTGTTCATCGGACTCGGTTGCGTTCCTTCCAGACTGCGCTGAACAAGTTGGGCACCCCGGGGCTCGAGCGCTGTCAGGTCACGGCGGAATCTTGGTGCGGGAGACCGGCAGGGGCTGTCCGAGGAAGCCCTACGCGAGGGGAGGACGGTGTCGCGGCCGGCGCAGGACCGTGCAGAGACGGACCCCGATCCGCGAAACGCAAGCGTCCGCCGATCGGGGTCCAGGGGGATCGAGGGGCCCTCGGTCTTCCGTCCCGGCGTTCTACGTGTGCCCCTACCGCAGTCGTTCGCCCCGCGACTCACCGTCCGTTCGCCACCCGGGCGGCCGGGGCCGACCTCGCCGGGATCGCCGCCTCCAGCTCCAGGACCGCCGTCCCGGCGATAGATGCCGAGGTCTCGAGGCGGACGGGGTAGCGGCGCGCGTCATCCGTCAGGTACAGGCGGAACGAGCCGTCGCCGTCGAAGTGGTCCCGATCCCGCACGCGCATCTCGACGACCACCACGTCGAACACGCCCGCGGGGACCGTCGCCCGCTCGCGCCCGAGCACCTGCACGTGCACCGGGTTCCGTGCCGGGTCGAAGTGCCGCTCGATGACGTACTCGGCGCCGTCCCGCAGGTCGAGCGTGCGGATGTAGTACAGGAACGACAGCTCGTCGAGTGGCGCGTCCGTCGTGCTGCATCCCTCGCGTCCCTCGGCGGACTGCCACTTCCGCTCCGCAGGATAGAGCTCGACGTCCTCGCTCTTCGAGGCCAGCGGATGCCGCTCGTGCTTGTGGAACCGCAGGGCAGCCATCCGCTCCGGGTCGAGCCACGACCGGCTCCTGGCTTCCACGCGCAGCGGCCCGACCTTCGTCTCGAAGTCGAAGGACAGCAGGTACGCCTCGACCGACCGGATCGTGTCGACTTCGACACGCATCACGCCCTTGCCGGAACCGGAGAGCCTGCCGAGCTTGCTCCGAAAGATCAGCTCCTCGCCCGGCCGGAACGGGAGGGACACCTCCTGCGCGCTGGCCGCCTGGCCGGGCAGGAGCGCCGCGACGGCGAGGCTGCCGGCGGCGAAGCAGCGAATGCAGTGGCGGGGCATCATCATCTCGGGCCTCGTCCTGTCCGGCACCGGCCCATGCCGATGCCACATTCGGAGTCTACTGCACCGCAAGCGGCCCGGCTGTCCGCGGACGCCGGATCCTGTGGCGGGGAACGGAGGATTCTGCGCTCGGCGCCGCCGGACACTGTTGTGAGGAGTCGCCCGACAGCGTGTGTAGGGGGATCCCTGACACGGAGTCGCGCGGTCTGCCCGACGGCCACATTCCGTCCGACGGCCTATCTTGCGGGGCCCGCCGCGGGCTGACGGGCGGCGGGCCGGAGGCGCACGGGCGCCACTCTAATGCTCGGCTTCATCGCACCATCGCTGCAGCCTGACACGCGGCGGGCCGGAGGGGCACGGCGATGCACACCATGGTGCGGCGCTACATCAAGACCGGAATCGGCTTCCTGGTCGCGGGGCTGCTGACCGGGCTCTACGCGCTGGTCCGCCGCGAGCTCCAGGGGGTGTGGCCGGGCCCGTACCTGGTCTCCGCCCACACGCACGCCGTGCTGGTCGGCTTCGTCATGTTCCTGATCCTGGGCGTCGCGCTGTGGCTGTTCCCGCGCCCGCCCAAGGACTACCGACGCTACCGGCCGGAGCGCATCGCGGCGGCGTACTGGATCCTGACCATCGCGACCGCCGCGCGGTTCGTCGGCGAGCTGGCGCACGCGTGGCGCGGCGCGGAGGCGTGGCTCGCGTGGGTCGTCGTCCTCGGCGGCGCCGGCCAGGTGATCGGCCTCCTCCTCTACTTCTGGACCATGTGGACGCGCATCCGCGCCGTGGGCAGTCAGATCCGCGAGGCGAAGGGAGAACGGTTCTGAGACGAGGGTGAAGGGGACGTGTCACTCTACTACCTGAACGTGACGCTGCACGTGCTGGCCGCGTTCCTCTGGCTCGGCGGGATGCTGTTCCTGGCGGCCGTTGGCGCGCCCGTGCTGCGCAAGGTCGAGCCGCCGGAGCTGCGCGCCGATCTGTTCCGCCGGCTCGGCACGCAATTCCGCGCCGTCGGCTGGATCGCAATCGCCATCCTGCTCGCGACCGGCATCGGCAACCTCTACTTCCGCGGCCTGCTCCGCTGGGACGTGCTGGGCAACGGCACGTTCTGGCGGACGCCGTACGGCCACACGCTCGCTGCCAAGCTGGGCACCGTCGCCGCCATGCTGGTGCTGAGCGCGATGCACGACTTCGTGGTCGGCCCGCTCTCCACGCGCGTACGCCCCGGCACCCCCGAAGCGCTCCGGCTACGCCGCCGCGCCGCACTGCTCGCACGCCTGAACGCGGTGATCGGCATCATCCTCGTCGCGATTGCGGTGCGTCTGACGCGCGGCGCGTGACGGGCCCGATCGAGGCGCCGCCTCATCGCCGCGAGAGGCCGGTGACAGTCGCGGAGCCGGCAGCCGCACTGGCAGCCGACCGACCGCTGATCCGCGCCGGCTCCTCTCCATTGGCGCGACGCGAGGGTGGGGACGCTGGTGCGAGTTATGCATGCCGCGAACGCCGCCTCGCGCACGCCTTTCCCCGGAGGGAACGATGAGACGGCTTCCCTTGGTTCTCGCGTTCGCAGCGCTCGCCACGCCGGCCGCGCTCCACGCACAACGCGGGTTGGACGACCCCTACCACTGGTTCGCCGGCCGGCTCAAGATCAAAGGCCACCACATCTTCGACCGCTCTACCTTCGCCATCGAGGACGGCAGCATTCCGAACCCGAAGGTCGGCTGGGGCCTCGGGCTCGAATACGTGCTGATGAGCGGCATCGGGTTCGGCGTCGTGGGCTACACCGCCGGGCCGGTCTCCGACTTCGACTCCAACCGCGCGACGGTCATCGTGCTGGCGGAGGCGAACTACTTCATCGGCATCGAGGCGCTGAAGCTCGCGCCCTACCTGGGCCTGCACACCGGGATCGGGACCTGGCAGAAAGGCAACTCGCGCGTGCCCCGGCTGCGGGACAACCTCGGCGAGTTCGGCTATCAGGTCGGAGTCCGCTTCCAGCCGTGGGTCTACCTCGGCCTGGACGCGCAGCTGCGGTGGATGAGCGACGCGGCGTACCGGGATCAGACCGCGGCGTTCGAGCGGACGCAGGTGCTGTTGGGGATCACGATCCTCTGACCGGCGGCCGGCGCGGTAGCCGCTGGCGGCGGCGCCGCGGCCGCGCGACGGCGATCCGCGCGCCGGCCCGCGAGAGCGCTCCCCCACGCGGCGCCGCTCGGGCCGCACGCGCCATCGCGTGCGCGGCGGAATCCTACCTCCACGCTGCTCGAGCCGCACGCGGCGCCGGATGGCCCGGCGCCGCCCCACCTCCGCGCCGCTCGAGCCGCATGTGGCGTCGGGTGCATTGACGTCGCCGCACCGCCACGCCGCTCGAGCCGCGCGCGCGGTCGCCCGACGCCGCCGCGCCTCCGCGCTGCTCGAGCCGCGCGGCGCGGCATCGAGTGCGCCGCCGCCGCGCCACCTCCACGCCGGCCGGGCCCGGCTCGCGCGTCCGCCTGTCGGTCAGGCGGCAGGCCCGGCCAGGCGGCCCGGCCGCCCGATCACCATCTTCGGGGGGTGACGCGGAACGTGATCGGCATCTGGACCCAAACGGGCACGCGTTGGCCATCTTTCGTGGCAGGCGAGAACTTCATGTGCGCCGCCACCGTCAGCGCCCCGCGATCCAGATCGGGGTGTCCCGCGCTTTCTTTCACCAGAACCCGCTTGACCTCACCCTGCGCATCGATGAAGAGCCAGACCAGGACGTCGCCCCCGATCCCCCTGTCGCGAAGGCGCGCCGGATAGTTCGCCACCATCACCGCCTCGATCGCACTGCGGTTGAGCAGCGCCGGGGGTTCCGTGTACCGCGTGTCGCACGGGGCAGCATCGATGCTCTCCGCGGCTCATTCCGGTAGGGCCTGACGGCGGGCGCCCCGGGCGGCGCAGCCAGCTGTGGCCATGAGTGCGACCAGCACGAGGGACAGAGCCCCGCTCGTCCTCATGAGATCCACCTCCGGATCCAGTGATGACTGCCGGGGCTGCGCGCGGTGACCGCCGCCGTCGGCACTCGGCCCCGGTCCATTCCGCTTCGAGGGAGTCGGTCGCGTTCGGCGCCGCGATCCGCCTCGCCGGTCCCCGCCCGATCGCGCCCGGGCGCGCCTGCCCAGGACGCTCCCGCGACCCCCGCGCGGCGCACTCGCATCTCGCGCAGATCTGCCCCAGCTCCAGCCCTCGCCGATGATCGCCACCCGATCTCGGCCCCCACGAGCCCGGACCACACGAGCACTCGCATCGGGAGGCCTGCCGAACGAACCCGGCGTCCGGATCGATGACCTGATGACCTCGACGGGGCTCCCGCCCTGCGTTCTCGGGCGGGCGTCTCAGTCGCTCACCTGCGCCCCCTGCCCTACGACCTCGCCATCTTCCGCCACGCCTCCGTGCCCGGCCAGCGCACGTAGACCGTACCGGACTCCGGCAATGCCGAGATCAAGCGGCTCAGCTCCGCTTCGCTCCGGACGTCGTACTCCACCCTCAGCCCCCAACCGGTCCGCTGCGCGTTCGGGACGAAGGAGCCGCGGTCTACGGCCGCGATCACATCCTCTCCCTCGAGGTGGCGACGCATCACCTCCTCGAACGAGAGGTCGGGGTAGCGCTCGCGCGCCCGGGTGTACGCACGCACCAGCTCCGGCAGCCGGCGATCCTTGAGATCCAGCGCCAGGAGCTCCGCAGGAGCGACCGTCTTTCGAGCTTTCGCACGAGCTTTCGCAGGACGAGCGCCGCCTTCACCACCTCCTCCACGTTTCCGTCGGCGAGGAAGTGCGTCTCCAGTCGGCGGCGCTCGAAGTCGAGTCCTGCCTGGTGGGAAACGATGAGCGCTTGAACGAGGGGACGTTTGAGCGTGCCGCGGATGGCCATTCCCGCGACTTCCGCGAAACCGATCGGCACGCCGCTCGCGCGGAGAACAAGCCAGTGGTGGATCACGCTGCCGGCTCTCGGGATTCGGCGCCGCCCGGTTTCTCGCCCCGACATCGGGGTCCAGGCGGCGTGGCGGTCGCGGCAACGCTATGCGTGCGGGCCGGATCCGGTCAAGCAAACGCACGTTTGCACGACGCCACGGATCCAGCGTGCCACAGCCCGTCTCGCCCGGCGGCGCTCACGCCCACAGCCGACGGCACACGCTGAGGCTTGCAACTGCGGCCCGGCCTCGCAGCCCCCACGCCGGGAAGACTGTGCTGGCCGGCCCGACGCGCGGCCGCATGGCCGGCAACCCGTGCGCGCCCCGCCCCGCCCCCGTGCCCTCCGGGCCCCGCCTCACGCGGCGCTGTTCTCCGTCACCCGGAACGCGCAGCGCGGGCGCTCCCCTCGCTCGCAGGCCTCGACCACGGGCGCGCCCACCAGCTCCGACACGAGCGCCTCGGCCAGCCGGCAGGTGACCGGGTGCGAGGTGGCCAGCGCGCCCAGCGGGCAGCGGTAGCCCTGGATCCGGAGAGCGCCGTCGTCGCCCTCCTCCACCTCCGCCAGCCCGCCCAGGTCCGTGAGGACGGCAGCCGCATGGGCCGCGCGCTCCCGGAGCGGGCCCGGCGCGGCGGCAGCCGGCCGGCCCAGCCGCGCGCCCACCTCCCGCAACCACTCCTCCACCTGCTCCGGCGTGTGCCGCTCCTCCAGCACCGCCAGGAGCTCGGCGAGCACCCGGTCGTACGGCTTGGGGAAGAGCGCCTCTGCGTCGGGCGTGGCGGAGTAGACGTAGGCCGGCTTGCCGGCGCCCTCGCGGCGCACGCCGCTCTGCTCGACCAGCCCGTCCCGCTCCAGCGCCGAGAGGTGCAGCCGGACCGCGTTGTCCGTCAGCTCGAGCGCGGCGGCGAGGTCGTTGACCGTTTGCGCCGAGCGGCGCAGGATCGCGACGACGCGGCCGCGCGTGCTATCGAGCAGGCGCTGGCGCCAGCGTGCGGCCGTCCCGTTCATTGGCGGAGCTCCTCCTGTGGGCTGGGGTCGAGCGCGCATCCAAGATAGTGGTGGAGCGGCCCGGCGTCCAGTTAGCACAGTAAGTACTTGACAAACCGGAGAACAGCCCCCTACCTTCGCCGCACCCGCCCCGGACAGCGACGGGGCGGGCCTTCCGGGCGACACCCAACAGGAGAAAACCCATGACCACCACACTCCGAGCAGCAGCAGCCGCCACGCTCCCGGCCCTCCTCACCTTCGCGGCCACCGCCTGCACGCCCAACTCGCAGCCCGGCGCGGACGCGCAGCGGAGCCAGGCCGCGGCCGAGGCGCCCGCGGCGGCGGCCTCAGCACAGGCGCCGGCCCTCGACGACGCCGACATCGCGGCGATCGTCGTGGCCGCGAACACGATCGACATCCAGTACGGCGAGATCGCCCGCGAACGTGCGACCAACGAGCAGGTGAAGCAGTTCGCGGAGACGATGATCAAGGACCACACGGCGGTGAACCAGAGCGCGACCGAGCTGGTGACGCGGCTGGGCGTGACGCCGACGCCGAACGACGTGAGCCGTTCACTGGAATCGCAGGCCGCGGAGATGCGCGAAGTGCTGCGCTCGAAGTCCGGCGCCGAGTTCGACCGCGCCTACATCGACAACGAGGTCGCGTACCATCGGGCGGTCCTCCAGGCGATCGACGAGGTGCTGATCCCGAACGCGTCGAACGCGGAGTTGAAGCAGACGCTGGTGAACGTGCGGCCCGCCGTCGAGGCGCACCTGAAGCACGCGGAGGAGATCCAGCGCACTCTGTCCCGCGGCGCATGATGCTGCCCGGCAGCGACACCGGCCACCGCGTGCTCGCTGGCGTGCGGTGGTGGCCGGCGCTGGCCGCGCTCGCGTTCGTGACGGCACCGGTTTCCGGGTGCCGGCCGGGGCGCGCGGCCGCGCCGGCACGCCACGAGGTGGAGATCCGGCAGTTCGAGTTCCGGCCCGACACGCTGCGCGTTGGCGTGGGAGACACGGTGGTGTGGATCAACCGGGACATCGTGGCGCACACGGCCACGGACAGCGCGGGCGCCTGGGACTCGGGCGAGATCGCGAAGGATGGCCGCTGGGCCTACGTCCCCCGCGCTCCCGGCGAATGGGCGTACATCTGCGCCCTGCACCCCACCATGAAGGGTCGGCTGATCGTGGAGTGAGCGACTGTGGCGCGCGCCGCAACGACGCGCGCCACAGCGCTTCACGGGGAAGGCGTCGCGTCGCCTTCGCATTTCAGCGCCGCGCGCCTCTCCTCGGCCGCACGCCCCAGCACTCCCCGGGCAGGCGCTGCGGTCGCCGGAGGAATCGCAGGGGGCGACGACGACGCGAACGCGCGCCGCGCGGGCTACGAAACCGCGTCGTGGATCGTGGTGAGCTCGAGCACCACGAAGCGGCGCTCCCCCGCCGGCAACTGCACCGCCACTTCCTCGCCCACCGCCCGACCGAGCAGCGCGCGGCCCAGCGGCGAGGCCATGGAGATCTGGCCGGCCTCGAGATCGATGAAGTCCCCCGTCACGATCGTGTACTCGACCTCGTCACCGGTCTTGAGGTCCTTCAGGCGGACGCGGGAGCCGAACCCGACGCGGTCCACGGGCAGGTCCGCCACCGCGATGCGCGAGAGCTCGCCCATTCGCTGCGTGATCTGGTTGATCCGCGCCTGCACGAAGCGCTGCCGGTCCAGCGCGGACTGATATTCGGCGTTCTCGCTGAGGTCACCCAGCTCCACGGCCTTCCGGATGGCCGCGGGGAGCACCACGTTCAGCTCGTGGCCCAGACGCTCGAGCTCTTCGGAAAGCCGGGCTTTGATCTCTTCCAGCATGGCCGACTCCAGCGGGAATGGCGGTGATGCGGCGGGCCGACCCGTGAGGCCCGGAAACGCGAGCCCGGTCCGCTGCCGCACATCACGCGGCAGCGCCGGGCTGGAATGCAAAGTTAAACCCGTCGCGCTCTGGCGTTCCCGTGCGCGGACGCGCCGCCCCACTCAATGGGCGGATCCGGCCGTCTTCTTTTTCGTGGCCTCGCGCACGGCGTCCGGCGACATCAGACTGAAGTTGCGGAGGACGAAGCTCTGCACCTTCGCGGGCTCCGCCACGCTCAGCTCGCGCAGCACGCGTCCGACCGCGCTCTGCGCGACCGGGTCCGGGTTCTGGACCACGCGGTCGCACGCGTCCAGTAGCATGGCGACGAAGCCGGGGAAGGTCTCCTCGCCGTTCCGCGCATCCTCGGCGAACGCCATGATGCTCGCGCGCTGCTGCCACACGTTGTCCGCATGCGACCAGCCGGCGATCGCGCGTGCGCAGGGCTCGCCGGCCTGCCGCGCGAGCGGGCCGAGCACCTTCATGGCGAACCAGTCGCAGACGTTCTTCTCTGCCAGCGAGCCATCGGTGAAGACGCCCTCCCACACCGGCAGCACGGTTTCCCAGCTCACCGCGTTGCGGGGCAGAATGTGCCCCTGGATGTAGAGCATGCCGGCGAGCTTGTCCTCGGTCATCGGCTCGCGGATGAGCGTGAGGGCGATCTCGAGCTCCTCATCGACGCCGAGTCCGCTCAGATCGTGCTGGCCACACCACTCCTGGACGGCCTTCAGGATCTGATCGGTGCGGACGCCGCGGAACGGCGCGGCGCCTTCCAGGTAGCGCTCCCACCACGCGTGGCTCGAGGGGTCGGCGCGGGCGGCGAGGCGCGCCTGGAGGTCCTGGACGAGCTCATTCCGACTCACGCGGAGACTCCTTCCGGGGAGCGAAATCCTGCAATCGATCACGCCTCCGGTCAAGGCGTGTGGCGGCCGAGCGACACGGAGGCCCCTTAACGACGCGATCTTCCCCCGCTCGCCCCGGCGGCGCCTCGGGCGCCGGTGCGGCTCCGGCCCGCCGGCGTGCCGAGGGCCGCGGAGGTCGGGGAGACACATGCCGGGCGACCGCTGCGGTCTGGCCCACCCGGCGCTGGCGCGAGGTCCGGCGGCTGCGTGCCCGCGGCTCGCCGCGGCCCTGGCCGGGTCGCGCACCCCACGCCCCTCACGCGCTCCGCCGCTCGCGGGCCATCGCGCGCTCCCACCGCCCGAGCGTGCCGATGCCGCCGATCACCTCGTCTCCGCGCACGTATGCGCCGTCCGCGCGGAGTTCCCACGCGTCGGGGTGCTCGAGGATCGCCGTGAGCATGCGATCCAGCGTGGCGCGGTGCTCGGGGTCGTCCACGGGCGCGGCGACCTCGACGCGGCGCAGCAGGTTCCTGGGGCGCCAGTCTGCGGAGCCGATGTAGTACTCGGGCTCGCCAGCGTTGGCGAAGTAGAAGATGCGGCTATGCTGGAGCAGGCGGCCGAGTAGACTGACGACGCGAATGTTCTCGGAGATGCCCGGCAGGCCGGGGCGCACCCGGCAGATCTCGCGGACGGCCAGCTCGATGCGCACTCCCGCCCGGGACGCACGGTACAGCGCGGCGACGATGCGGCGGTCCGAGAGCCCGTTCATCTGCGCGCGGATGTGGCCGCCGCGGCCGGCGCGCGCGTGCTCGGCCTCGCGTTCGATCAACTCGAGGAAGCGCCGCCGCATCTGGAACGGCGAAACCAGGAGCCGGCGGAACTCCGTGGAGGCGGAGTAGCCGGTCAGCAGGCCGAATGCCGCGTTCAGCTCTTCGCCCAGCTCGGGATCGGCCGTGAGGAGGCCCACATCCGTGTACGCGGCTGCGGTGCTCGCGTTGAGGTTGCCGCTGCCAATGTAGACGTAGCGCCGGATCCCGCCCGGCTCGTCGCGCACCACCAGGGCGATCTTCGCGTGGATCTTGTAGCGTGCCGGACTGAAGACGACGTGCACGCCGGCGGCGTCGAGGGCGCGCGCCCAGTCCACGTTGCGGCGCTCGTCGAAGCTGGCCTTCAGCTCGACGAGCGCGAGGGTGTCCTTGCCGCTGCTGCGAGCCCGCTTCAGGGCATGCACGACGGGCGAGTCGGCGTCGGTGCGGTAGAGCGTGGTCTTGATCGAGCGGACGGCCGGGTCCTCTGCGGCTTCCGCCATGAACCGGCCGACGGTCGCCTCGAAGGAGTGGTCGGGAAACGCGATCAGCCGGTCGCGCTCGCGGACCTGATCGAAGACGGAGCGTCCCGGCTCGAGCGGGGATCCGCGGTCGAGCGGGGGGTACTTCAGGGCCGGGATGTCGATGGCGGCGATCTCCGCGAGCCCGGCGAGGTCCACGAGCCAGGGGACGGCGTAGACGTCGGCCTCGGTCAACGTGCTCGCCGACTCCGGCGCCTCGAACCGCAGCTCGCGCAGCAGGTGGCGCCGCATCTCCTCGGGCATGTCCTCCTCGACCTCCAGCCGGACGGCCTGACGGAACGGCCGCGTGGCGAGCTCATCCTCGACGGCCGCCATGACGTCTCCCGCCTCTTCCGGGAGCTGGCTCGTCGCGCTCCGCGTGACGCGGAAGGTGTGCGCGCGCACGATGTCCAGGCCGGGGTAGAGCCGGGGCAATCCGGCGCGGATCGTCTCCTCGAGCGGCACGAATCGGCGGCCGTCCGGGAGCGGCAGGAAGCGGGGCAGCTCGCCCGGCAGCTCGATGGCGACGAAGCGGTCCAGCTCGCCCTCGGGCAAACGCACGACCGCGGCGATCGCGGGCCTCAGGTTACGGATGTGGGGGAACGGGTGGCTCGGGTCCGTGACCAGCGGAGTGATGAGCGCTTCGATGCGGCCCCAGTAGGTGTCCATGAGGTAGCGGCGCGCATCCTCGTCGAGGTCCGCCCACCGGAGCAGGCACACGCCCGCGCGTTCCAGCTCGCCGAGCATCCGGCGGATCAGCAGCCGGTATGCGCGGGCTGCGACCTGGCGCGCGCGGATGCGGATGATGTCGAGCTGCTCGGCGGGCGTGAGGCCGTCCGGCGTGCGCCGCGTAATGCCTGCCGCCACCTGCTCCTTCGATTCGGCGACGCGGGTCATGAAGAAGTCATCCTGGCGCGACCCGAAGATGGCGATGAAACGGACGCGCTCGAGGAGAGGCACCCGTTCGTCCTCCGCCATGACGAGGATGCGTTCGTCGAAAGCGAGGCGGCAGAGCTCGCGATTGAGCAGCAGCTCGGGGCGCACTTCCTTGGGCGCCAGCACTTCGGCCTCTTCCGCCTCGGCACGGTGCGCCACGAGCTCGAGCGGCTCCGCCGTCTCGTGCGACGCCCCGTCGGGCAACGCGACCGCAGCGACGGCCGCGGCCCGCGCCGGCAGGTCCGAGCGGGCCACGAGCGCGAGCGCCGCCAACGTGCGCGCATCCCTGAGGTGAGCGGCCCCGGCCGCCTCGAGGACGTGCTCCAGTGGCAGCCACACGCAGCGCCCAGCATCGGTCGTGCTCGGATCGATGCCTTCCGCGAGCCAGACCTCGAGCGCCGGGTGCTGGCTCGTGCCCGGGCTCGTTCCGAGGACGCGGACCCGACCCCGCACACCGCCGAGCCAGCCGCGCAAGACGCGGTGGCACGCCTCGCGGCCCGACCCCGGCCCCGTCGGCACGCGGAACCCCTCGCCGCCCGATCGGCAGAGCGCGACGCGGCCCTGGTCGTACGCGACGACGGCCACCTCGCGAGCGGCGCGCAGCCGCGCCGCGAGCTCGTCGCTCTCCAGCGCAGATACGAGGTCGCGCGCGCGCCCCACGACATCCCCGAGCAGGGGGTGCAGCCCGTAGCCATCCTCGAACGCGCGCGCCAGGCCCTCGAACCGGCCGGGCGGCGCATCCGGCATGCGCAGCTCCACCTCGTACAGCTCCCCGACGATGTCGTCGCGGCGCACGATCGCGATGTCGTACGCAATGCGCACGCGCGCCGGCGGCTCTTCGCCGAACACGCCGACACGCACCCGGCGCGTGGTCTCCAGCTCCATCGCGGTGGACAGGCGCGCCGGGTCCACGAGCGCCCGGATGATCCTCGCCGCCTCGAAATCGCCCGCGAAGAGATCAGGCGGCGGCAGGGCCGGCACCTCCGCCTCCGCGTAGCTGCGCTGGACCAGCCCGGCTCCGACCTCTCGCTCGCGTACGTCCACGCTCAGGACGTGGGTGCCATCCCGCCGGATGCAGAGGCGCACCGTCGCCCCGCGGCGCTCGAGGTCACCGCCGGGCGTGTCGAAGTAGACGGACCGGAACAGATCGAGCTCCGTACTCTCCTCGCGCACGCCCGCCGGGAGCGGCTCCTCCACGAGCCACTCGAGGAGCTCACGGCTCAGCACCTCCAGCCGCAGCACCCGTTCCCTCAGCATCGACGCCCCTAGTACGGCAGCCCCAACCACGCGTAGAGCCGCGTGTCCTCGCCGCGCGCGATGGCCGCACTCACGACCTGGCCGAGCGTCGCGAACCAGAGGCCGACTCCCACGCCGGCGTGCCAGCCGTCATCCGACTCGCCGTCGAAGAAGACGCGCGCGGCGTCGCCGAATCCCAGCGCACCCAGCTCCCCGCGCGTGAAGAGCGTCACCCGCGCCAGCGGCACGCGCAGTTCCGCGCTCCCGTAGAGCGATGCGTCCCCCGCGAACCGGTGCGACGCGTAGCCCCGCAGCGAATGACGCCCGCCGATGTACGCCGCTTCCTGCACCGGGAAGTCGCCCCAGACACGCTCGCCGCCCGCGCGCAGCGCCAG
This sequence comes from Longimicrobiales bacterium, assembly GCA_036563975.1. Classification (GTDB taxonomy): domain Bacteria; phylum Gemmatimonadota; class Gemmatimonadetes; order Longimicrobiales; family RSA9; genus RSA9. The sequence continues at coordinate 12,970 of DATCLK010000092.1, forward strand.
GACCGTCCGCTCCGTGCCGGGGATCGGCACGTAGCAGGCCGCCACGCCGTGCACCTCGCCGAACGTCTCCGCCTCGCCGCCGACCCACGGCCACAGGCCGGCACCCGCCTTCAGCGTGAAGCCCCGCCGCGGCACGACCAGTCCATCCGTTCGCTCCAGCTCGCCATCCGCGATCAGGCCGGCCTGGCCGAACGCACGCGTGCCCCGCGGCCGCAGCAGCGTGAGCGTGTGGCCTGCCTCGAGGCGCGGATCGCGGTACACGAACGCCGGCCCGACCGAGAGTCGCGCGCCATCCCGCGGCCGCCAGTCCACCGTGCCGGCGAGCCAGACCTCGTTCTGGAGGACGGTGGCAATGTCGGTCCCGAAGTCCGGCGTGTCGTTGCCGAAGCCGTAGAAGCGGACCGCTCCGAACTGGACCGCGCGCGCGAGCAGAGAGAGCCCGAGCGGCGAGTTCTCGCGGCGCCAGTCTCCATCGAGCTGGAGGCCGAAGTCGAACGGGCCGGGTGCGAACAGCCCCAACAGCCGCAACCGGGACCGGTAGGGCACGCTCCGGAAGCCGTAGCGCGTCAGGACCGGCCCGCCGCCGACCACGAGGCCGACGCCCATCTCCGTGTCGAGCCACGGCCTCCACGAGAGGCTCGAGCCGTGGTCCCGGTAGCGGTCTTCACCCGTCTTGTGCTCGAGCCACTCGTCGTTGCCGTACCTCGAGCCCTGTGGCTCGTCATCCTCCACAGCACCGGCAGCAGGATCCTCGCCGGGCGCCGGCTGTGCGTCGTCGGCGACCACTTCCTCCTCCTCGGCGACTGCCGGCAACTCCGGGTCAAAGCGGAACGGCCGCCGGTCCACACGCGTGTCCTTGCCGGCGACGAAGACGTTCTCGCCGCTCGCGTCGTAGAACGCGGTCACCACCTCGCCGCGCGTCGCCGTGGTCGAGTCCATCAGCACGTCATCGCCGTCTCCGCCGATCACCCGCACGATCAGGTCGCTCGCCGCCGGGCCGCGGACGACTGCGCGATCGTCGCCGCCGTAGAGGTAGACGCGGACCTCGTCGGTCTCCGTGGGCAGGAAGCGGCGCCAGTAGTACGGCCGACCCCGCCCGGCGCCATCGCCATCGATCGCGGCGAAGGGGCCGGGCGCGGCGGTGTAGAGCCGCACATCCACGGTGCCGTCCGCGAGGCGCGTGACCTCCAGCCGGTCCGGCTCGTCCGTGCCGTGCACGTCCACGTCCTCCGCCAGGTACTCGTACCACTTCGTCGAGATCTTCTGCAGTGAGTCCCGGCGCGCGCGCAGGTTGCGGGCGAGCAACGCCCCCTCCCGTGCACGATACGGCTCGGGGAGCTGCGCGATCGCCCGGTCGATCACGTCATCTGTGACGCGCGCCTGCACAGCTACCGTCACGCTGTCCCACGTCCGCCGGTCGAGATCGCTGAGCAGCGGCCCCTCATAATCCTCCGAGCTGAAGATCAGCGAGCCGAGGCTCGGGTAGCGCGGCTCGAACTCGACCAGCTTGGGGTAGAACGACCGCACCGCGACGGCGATGAGTGCGCCATCGGCGTTGATGAACGTGTAATCGCGGTCGAGCGCGATCGGGCGCCACGTGTACGCGCCCTCGGATCCGAACCGCGCCCAGCGCCACTGGTCCTCGCTGCGATCCGTGTCGCCGATGAGGAAATCGATGAGCCGCGCGGCGAGGTACTCGCGGCTGTGGACCCGGTCCTCGGGATTCTCCCTGAGCCGCTCGAGCATCCGTTCCATCTCGACGATCCTGCGGGATCCGGCGAAGCCCGGCGTCTCGTTCTCGCCTTCGTCGGGCCGCTCGAAGATGACGCCGAGCATGCCGGCGAACGTTCCGCGGAACTCGCCGAGACGCGGGTCGTCCGGCATGACGTACAGCCGGACGGGCGGGTAGAGGATCCCGACCGCGTTCTGGATGGGGCCGGCGGCGAGCTCCGCCGCGGGGAACATCGCGCTGGACTGGTCCTGGATGAGGATCCCCATCGGCGTGCCGCGCACGTCCGGCGGCAGCGCCTTCTGCACGAACTTGTCGACTGACCGGAAGATGTAGCGCCGGCCATCCGCGCCGTACATGTGCAGCGTCGTGCTCTGGTTGCCGCCCGTGCGGAAAGGTCGCAATCCCCCCGCGAAACGGCCGAGGTCGAGCACCGGCGCGCTGACCGGCGTGAGCCACAGGTGGCGCCAGTTCTCGCCCAGGAAATACTCCTGGACCCGGTCGGCCTCGTAGCGCGGGCCAGGCACGACCTGCGCGGAATCCGTCTGTGCGAGGAGCATGGCCGGGTTGCACGCCAGCGCGAGCACGATCCACACGCGTTCTCTTCCGAGCGCCATTCGATCTACTCCTGACCGTTTCGAGTCTGCAGCGGGATGTACTCGGCCGCGGCGACCAGCCCGGGCCAGCGATCCTCGAGATCGCCGAGCAACCGGACGGGGTCACCATCCTTCTTGAGCCGGACGACGATCTCGAGGGTCGTGATGCCGTCCGTGTTCGGCCGTGTCCCCACCACGCGCCATTCCTTCACCTCATCGCTGAGCGCCGCGTCGAGGCCCTCCAGCGCCGCGTCCGGATCCGGCGAGTGGAGGAGCAGGATGCCGTCTGCTTCCATGTCGCTGGCTCGCGCCGGCAGCTCCGCGCGCATCACGCCTCGCTGCTCCGCGCCGTCCGCGACGCGCAAGCCGCCATCGCCCACGGCGAGGGCACCCTCCGCGGCGACGGCCTCGACCCCGCCAGCGTCGAACGCCCAGGTCACCAGCACGATCAGGTTGAAGGCGAAGGAGACGACGAGCGCCACGTCGAGCGCCTGGACACCCGCAGCCAGGCCGAGGCCGATCGCGAGAAAGACGTAGACGGCGTCGCGCGGGTCCTTGAGCGTGTTGCGGAACCGGACCGCCGCCACGATGCCGGCGAGGCTGAACGCGAGCGCGAGGCTGTTCTTGACGACGATGACGATGCCGGCCACCACGAGCGGCAGCACGATCATCGATTGGATGAGGGAGCGGTCGCTCCTGAGCCCGCGCGTGTAGCGGTAGACCCAGGCGATCGGCAGCACCAGTGCGAGCGTGCCGATGATGGCGAGCGCGGTGGTCAGCGCGCGGTCGGGAGCGGAGGCCGGCGTGACGGGCGCCGCAGCCGCCGGGAGCCGCCCGTCCGCGATCGGCGCCGGGGTGATCGGCGCGACCAGCGCGTCCCGGATCGCCGGCACGTGGCGCGCGAGCAGCGCCGCGAGCGCGACCACGGCCGCGTAGTACGCCAGCAAGCGCAGGAACGGCGCGCGCCGTGGCTCGCGCGCACTCGATGGAGGCCGCCCCAACCCCTCGCGTCCCGAGTGGAATCGCGTCTCGTCCCAGGTCATCCAACCCTTCACCGGGGCGGCCAATCCCGCCCCACTCGCCTGCGAGCGCTTCGCGTGGCTGACGCCGCCAGAGGCGTCGAAGGCAGGGGAGCAAGAAGCGTGCGCCGCGTGGAGCGAAGCCAGATCAGACGTGGCGCAGAGAGCTAGAGGGGTGTAGGCGCGCTTGCGATCACATGTCGCGGCCGAGGAGATGGGCCGGCGCCCCGGCGCGAGCAGACGCTCGCGCCGGGGCCGCGCGTTTGCGGCGGGCACGCCTCTCCGCGCGCTGGATGCCCGGACGCGTGCGGGCGTGCTCGAGCTCCAGCGTCTCGGTGGTGGGGAACGCGGCCGCGCTGCCGCCAGCGCATACGACGGTCCAGATCATGTGCAGCGGCGCACACAGTTCCGTGCTTGACAGGGCGCGGCGTTGCGCGCATGTTGGCGCCACGCGTGGCGAAGCAGCACGCCGCGCTGTCGAGGGCCTCCGGCTGGTGAGCCGGGGCCCTTTCCTTTTCCCCACTCACACGGAGGGACCTATGGCAGCACGGACCGAAGTGCGCGGCCATGCCGCGGCCACGGAAGCAGCGATCGACGTTCGGGAGATCCCGCGTCGCAGGCGGCTCCAGCGGGCGCTCGCGCAGCCCGAGATCCTCGAGGAGTTCCTGGTCGATCCGGAGGACGTCGCGCGGCGCTTCGACGTCTCGCTCAGCGAGGACGAGCTGGCGCTGGCGCAGCGCCTTGGCCACCTGGTCTTCGAGTGGGATCAGGTGTGCAGCGACCGCCGGTGGATCGATGCGATCGACGCGCCGGACCAGGATCGGGCGCGGGTGCGTGTCTCGGACTCGCTCGAGCGCACGCTGGAGCGGGAAGTCCGCAACCGCATCGCGAACGAGATCCTCGAGGATCTGCCGGAGGCGATCCGCCGCGCCGCCGACCGCTTCGGCGCAGACGCGCTCGTGCGGCCGGAGCTGCCGGCCGATGAGGAGCTGCCGCCGCAGGCCCGTTCCATCAGGCGGGTGGTCCGGGCCATCGCGCGGCGTGTCGCACACGAGCTGGAGCGTGAGTTCGACGGCTTCGCATTCCACCGTGCCCTCACGGCGCGGCCGGCGGCACCGCGGCCGGCGCCCGTGCGGCAGGACGAAGAGGCGCCGGCGCGGCACGAGGCCGACGCGGCGCAGGACATCCGCATCGCGGCGCTGCGCCGCCAGGTGGTCGCGGCTGCGCTCCGTGGCATCGAGGACGCGATCCAGCGCGTGCGGCCGGCTCCGGCCGAGGCGCCCGAGCGCCGGGCGCTGCGCGCGCAGGACCTGGCCGCGGTGGCTGCGGCCATCTCGCGCAATACCTGACCGCCCCGCCCACGGCGGAGGTGGCCCGGGGGGCGTGAGGGAGCTCCCCCCGGTTTCGCCGCCCGGCGATCCGACACCACCCGTGCGGACGCGCCGCGCCGTGGCGCGCGCCTACTCCGCGCGCAGCGTCACCGCAGGCGCGAGCCGCGCGGCCTGGCGCGCGGGCACGTAGCTCGCGAGCAGCGCAGCGGCCACCACGAGGAGGACGACGGCCGCGAACGCAACGGGGTCCGTCGCGCTGACGCCGTAGAGCATCCCGGAAAGCAGCCGGGTGAGCGCAAGCGCCGCGACGAGCCCGAGCAACGCACCCGCGGCGGCGAGCACGGCGCCGCGGCCGATCACCAGCCGCAACACGTCGCGGCCATCGGCACCGATCTCCACGCGGATGCCGATCTCGCGCGTGCGCTGCGCGACGAGGTACGAGACGACGCCGTAGAGCCCCATCGTCGCGAGCACCAGCGCCGCGGCAGCGAAGACGCCGAGCAGCAGCAGACTGAACCGGCGCTCGGCGAGCGAGTCGTCGAACATGTCGGAGAGCCTGCGCACGCGCACGGGAACGTCCGGGGCCAGATCCCGCACGATGCGCTGCGCCGCGCCGGCGACCGACGCGTCCTCCGTACCATACACGACGACACTGAAGCTCGAGGCCTGGGCCGGCCGCTGACGGTGCTCCGCGTAGAACAGCGGCGCGGGCCGCGACTCGAGGCTGGCCTCCCGCACGTCGCCCACGATGCCGACGATGCGGAACGCGCGCAAGTCGCCGTCCATGTTGCCGAACTGGATGTAGCGCCCGATCGGGTCCGCATCCGGCCACCGGGCGCGCGCCAGCGACTCGCTGATCACTGCCACGTGGGGCGCGTCGTATACGTCGCCCTCCTCGAACAGCCGGCCGCGCACGAGCGGGATGCCCATCGCGCGGAAGTAGCCCGCACTCGCGACTCGGAAACCGGCATGGCCCGCGCGTTCCCGGCTGGCGGGCCCCAGCCGCTCGAAGTCGTCCAGGCTCTGGATCTCCTCCGGCCCCGTCATCTCGATGAACATGCCGTCCGAGTAGTCGTCGGCGCCGAGGGGCAGGTCGTTGACGATCCCCACCTCGCGCACGCCGGGCAGCGCCCGGAGCCGGACCACGAGCTCTTCCCGGAAGGCCGCCTGCTGCCGGCCGGCGGCCTCCCGGTCCTGGCTCTCCCAGATCGACGGAAGCGCGATGTCCAGAATCAGTGCATCGCTCGTCCGGTAACCCGGGTCCACGGCGAGCAGCCGGATGAAGCTCCGGGCCAGCAGGCCTGCCCCTGCCAGGAGGATCAAGGTCAGGGCGATCTGGGCGACGACGAGCCCGCTCCGCACGCGCTGGCCTCGCCGGCCGCCCGCCAGCGTGCGCTGCGCGTCCGTCAGCGCGCCGCGGATCTCGCGAGCGGCCGCGCGCGTGGTCGTCGCGAATGCGAGCGCGAGCGCGCAGGCCAGCGCCGCCGCGAAGGCGAACGCGAGCGCCGCCCAGCTCACATTGACTTCGCGCACGCGCGGCAGGTCTCCCGGCTCAAGGGCCAGCAATGCGGCGACGCCGCCGTACGCGATCAGCACGCCCAGCGCGCCGCTCGCCGCGCACAGCACCACCGATTCTGCGACGAACTGCCGAACCAGCCGCCCGCGGCCGGCTCCCAGCGCCAGCCGCACGGCCAGCTCGCGCTCGCGCGTCGCTGCACGCGCCAGCAGCAGGTTCGAGACGTTGGCACACGCGATCAACAACAACAGAGCGGCGGCGCCGAACAGGATCAGCAGCGTGCTGCGGACGCCGCCGGTGACGATTTCTTGAAGCGGGATCGCGGTCGCGTCCCACATCCATGTCCCCGACCCGTAGCGCGCCTTGACCGCGCGCGAGATCGCGCTCAGCTCGCTGCGCGCCTGCTCGAGCCCCACGCCCGGCGCCAGCCGCCCGATGGCGCGGTAGTTGTGCGCGGTGCGGTTTTCGGTGCCGGGATCGTGGGCGAAGGGCAGGACCACGTCCGTTCCTGCAGGATAGTCGAACTCCGGCGGCAGCACGCCGACCACCGGGTGCGAGCGCTCCTCCACGCGCAGCGCCTTGCCCGTGAGATCCGCAGCACCGCCCAGCCAGCGCTGCCAGTAGCCGTAGCTCACGAGCGCCGCCGGCGGCCCGCCCGGCCGGCGCTCCTCGGCGCTGAACAGGCGGCCCACCACGGGGCGCAGGCCCAGCACGTCGAAGAACTGCTCCGAAACCCACAGCACGTTCGCCCGGTTCGCCTGCCCGTCCGCCACGACCGACACGGGCCCGCCCCCCGACATCAACGCGAGCGCCTCGAAGCTCCGGCTCTGGCGCCGCCAATCCTCGAAGTTGGGACCCGACACGTTGTTCGTCGGGCTGCCCGCCGAGTCGACCTGCAACACCCGCACGATCCGGTGGGACTCCGGATAGGGCAGAGGCCGCAGCAGCACGCCGTGCACTACGCTGAACACCGCCGTCGCCGCGCCCAGCCCCACGCCTAGCGTGAGGATGGAGACGGCCGCGAAACCGGGCGCATTGCGGAGCGCCCGCACGGCGAAGCGCACGTCGCGGGCAAAGTCCTCCAGCCAGGCGGCGCGCACCTCGTCCCGCGTCCACTCCTTCACCCGCTCGATGCCGCCGAAGCGGACGAGCGCATCCCGCCGCGCCTCCTCCGGGCCCATCCCAGCGGCGATGTTCTTCTCGATCTGCTTTTCGATGTGGAAGCGGATCTCCTCGTCCAGCCCGCGCTCCTGCTCCGCCCGCCGCCACAGGCGCGTCAGCCGCCGCCACGTCTCGCGCGCGCTTTCCATGGGTGCCTCCTCACGCACAGATACACGCGCGCGAAACGCGTACGCGTGCACACGTGCGCTGTTGGACCGTCAGGCCGTCTCTACCCGCAGCACCAGCTCGATGGCGCGCGACAGCCGCTGCCAGTGACCCAGCTCCTCCTGGAAATACTTCCGGCCGGCCGGCGTCAGCGAATAGTAGCGCGCCCGTCTGTTGTTCTCCGTCGTCCGCCACTCCGAGCGGATCAGCCCCTGTCGCTCCAGCCGGTACAGCGCAGGATACAGCGAGCCCTGCCCCAGCCGGAGCACGTTCTCCGACCACTGCTCCAGGCGCTCCGTGATCCCCCAGCCGTGCATCGGCTCGAGCTGGAGCACCTTCAGCACCAGCATGTCGAGGGTCCCCTGGAGCACGTCGGGCCGGTCGCGTCGTTCAGCCATCAGCGTCGCCGCCTCTCCTTTCGTTGATCGAAAGGAATGGATGGCACGGGTCCTTTCGACTGTCAAGGGGAGAGGCGGCTGCGCCACGAGCGCCGGGCATACGCCTCCTGGCCCCACGCCGAGTCACGTCGCCCGGCGAGGCCGTGCAGGGACCCATGGCCTCCGTGCGGCCCGTGGCGGGCGGTGCGCGGTAGGACCTGCGGGGAGGCGTCAGCGGCGTGGAGGCGTCTCCGCGGCGGCAGCGCTGCTGTCCGCTCCGACAGGGACGGGCCGGGCGATCGGCGGGGCTCGGCCGCCGTCCGGCTCGGCGAGGCCGCCGTCCGGCTCGGCGAGGGTCGGGCGGCACTCCGCTCGCGGCGCGCTGCGCGCCAGGAAGTACTCGGTCCTGAGTGACTCGTCCGTCGCGCACCCGGCAACGTAGGCGTGCCCGGCGCTGTCCACCGCGAGGGCCACGATACCGCGTGGGGGCTGCCACGGCCGCTCGCGACGGTCCGCGATCCGGGCCATGATGCGTCCCCAGAGAGGCGCGACGACGTGGTCGCTGGAGGCTTGTGCCGTGATGCTGCGGGGCAGGTCGAGGCCGATCCAGATGCCGGCGACGCGGCTGGGCGTGTAACCGATGAACCAGAGGTCGGTCGCGTCGTTGGTCGTTCCCGTCTTGCCCGCGGCGGGCCCGAGAAAGCCCGCCGCGCGGACCCCGCGGCCCGTGCCCCGGTCCACCACGTCGCGCATGATGTCGGTCATGATGAACGCGATGCGCGCGTCGAGCACGTGCCGGACGCGCGGCTCGCGGCGCCACACGACGCGCCCGTGGCGGTCCTCGACGCGCGTGACCATGCGCGGCGCCGGCAGGCGGCCGAGTGTGGCGAACGCGGCGTATGCCGTCGTGAGGTGGAGGAGATTGACCTCGGCAACGCCCAGCGCGAGCGCGGGCACCCGCGGGAACGGGCCCTCGATCCCGAACCGGCGCGCCATCGAGATAATGCGATCGAAGCCGACCCGCTCTGCCAGGCGCACGGTCGCGACGTTGCTGGACAGGACCAGCGCGTCGCGCACGGTGAGCGAGTCGGCGTAGCGGCTCTCGAAGTTGCGCGGCGCCCAGACGACGCCGTTCACCGTGCGGCGGAGCGGGCGGTCGCTGATCCGGTCGAGAGGCGTCTGGCCGCGGGCCAGTGCGGCCGCGTACACGAACGGCTTGAAGGTGCTCGCGGGTTGGCGCTTGGCCTGCGTCGCACGGTTGTAGCGCGAGTGGGAGAAGTCCCGGCCGCCGGTCATGGCCAGGATGTCGCCTGTGGACGCTTCGAGGACGATCGCCGCGCCCTGGAGGTAATCGGTGCCGGATGGGTCGGGCGGGAGCGAGCCGGGCACGTAGAGGGGGTGCTTGTAAGGGCCGAACCGTCCGGACTCGACTGCCCGGAGCTGTCTCTCGAGCTCCTCCTCGACGACGGCCTGCACGTCCGAGTCCAGCGTGGAGTGGATGACGAGCCCGCCGGTGTACAGCGCTTCCCCGAGCTCGCGCTCCATGAGCTGGCGGACCTCCTGGATGAAGTACGGCGCGCGCCGGCCCTCGTGGAGCGCGCTGCGGCCGGTGACGAGGGGCGCCGCGTCCGCGGCGACGAACTCGGCCGGCGTGAGCAAGCCTTCGGCGAGCATCAGCTCGAGCACGACCCTGCGGCGGCGGACGGCCGAGCGCGGGTTCGTGCGGGGGTTGAGGACGTGCGGCGCCGAGATCATCCCCGCGAGCAGGGCCGCTTCCGGCAGGGTGAGCTCGCTGGCGCGCTTGCCGAAGTACTCGCGAGCGGCGGCCTCGATGCCCCAGGCGCCGCTCCCGAAGTAGATGCGATTGAGGTAGAGCTCGAGGATCTGCCGCTTGCTGTACCGCCTCTCGATCTCGCGGGCGACCCGCATCTCGGCCAGCTTGCGCAGCAGGCTACGCTCCGTGTAGGGCAGACGCTCGGGGAAGACGTTGCGTGCGAGCTGCATCGTGATGGTGCTGAACCCCTCGCGGATCCTGCCTGCCCGGACGTTGGCGAGCGCCGCGCCGCCGATGCGGCGCCAGTCCACGCCGGCGTGGCTCCAGAAACGGCGGTCTTCGACCGCGACGAACGCGGCCGGAACGTACTCCGGGAGCGAATCCAGCGGAACGACCAGCCGTTCGCCTCGGTGTAGGCGCGCCAGCTCCCTGCCGTGGCGGTCCAGCACCACCGCGGCCTCGTCGTGCACGAGCGTCTCGAGCACCTGGATGTCGGGACAACCACGCAGGCCGCAGCGCTGCCAGAGCGCCCAGAGCGCGCCGGCCGCCAGCGCTGGCACGACGAACGCGATTGCAAGCAGCCCGCGCCTCGCTCCCCGCATCCATCCCGTCCCGGCTCGTCGACCCCGCACCGCTCCGCAGCCGACGCGGCAATGGAAGTGCCAGGGTGCGCCGGCCCGGCGATGCGGCGAATCGACCCCCGTGGCGATGCACGGCTTCAATGTCCACGCAGGCGTCGAGTGTGAGCATCCCCGCCTCCGGCTCTGCGGCGGAGGGAGGTCCGGGATCATCGCACACGCGCGGGCGGGTCCCGCCCTGTGGCGCATTGCGGCCCCGCCCCGATGCCCCGGCTCCTCGGGTAGTGTGAGTTCTCTAAACTTTGTCGCTGGATCTCTCTAAATTCTGTCGCGTCCTGGGGCCTCTGGAACGTACGTTTTTGGCCTTCCGCCCACGTTCTCGTGCAGGAGGCCAGAGGAGGATGCTCAGGATGTTGGATCGACATGCCGTGGGGGCCCTGCGCGATGCGGGGCGTTCGACCCAGGAGATCACGGCGCAGTTTGGGGTCTCGCAGCGCACCGTCCAGCGGATCTTGAAAGAGCCGCCGGTTGTGAGTGCGAGCGACGCGGAGGAGCGGCGCCGGCGCGGCGTGGGGCGGCCGGGCGTGCCGGAGCGGGTGCGGCTCCGGCTTGCGGAGCTGGTGGCCGAGGACGGCGAGGCGCCGCCGCTTGAGATCCTGCGTCAGTTGCGTGAAGAGGGGGTGCGGCTGGGTGAGAGCACGTTCTACCGGCTCTGGCGCAGTGCGGTCTCGGCGCTTCCCGCCTCGCTCATGGTGCGCTTCGAGGGGGTGGCCGGCGAGGTTGCGCAGTTCGACTTCGGCGAAGTGGACGTGCGGCTCCTGGACGGCAGCAAGAGGCGGGTCCACTTCGCGGCCTACCGGCTCAAGTACTCGCGCTGGATCCAGGTGGTGATCGTGCCGGACGAACGCATCGAGTCGCTGGTGCGCTCGCTGCTCATGGCCTTCGAGGCGAGCGGCGGGGTGGCGCTCTCGGTGGTCTTCGACCGGGCGAAGACGGTGGTGGTGGGCAGGGACGGCGAGCGGCCGATCTGGAATGCGACGCTGGCGCAGGTGGCGATCGACCATGGCTTTACGATCGAGCTGTGCGCGGCCCGAAGCCCTGAGCAGAAGGGCTCGGTGGAGAACCTGGTCGGCTACGTCAAGCGCAGCTTCTTTCACGCCCGCCGCTTCGCGGATCTGGAGAGCGACCTGCCGCGCCAGCTCAAGGAGTGGCTGGCGAGCGTCAACGAGGAGCGACCGAGCCGGGCGACCGGTGAGATCCCGGCCGTGCGGCTTCGGGCCGAGCAGGAGCGCATGAA
>DATCLK010000093.1:0-4754 GCA_036563975.1 Longimicrobiales bacterium
ATCGGGCACCCGGAGCCGGTGGCCATCGGGGTCGAGACGTTCGGGACGGCGACGGAAGACGAGCGCGCGATCGAAGAGTGGATCCGCCGGCAGTTCGACCTCACCCCGCGGGGCATCATCGAGCAGCTCGACCTGCTGCGCGCCATCTACGCAGTGACAGCCGCGTACGGGCATTTCGGGCGCGAGCCGGACGGCAACGGGGCGTTTCCGTGGGAGGCGCTGGTGGGCGAGATCGCGTCCGCGGCGACGGGCTGATCCTCGCGGCAGCCGCCAGGCGGCACGCGGCTTGCCACTCGGACGGGGCGGCGGGTCATCTGTATCCCCCCTTATTCCACCCCGCCGGCCGAGAACCCGCCCTCGGCCGGCGATCCTTTCCCCGGCGTGCCGGGCTGCGGGCGTATGCGATACCGTCGAGACCGGTCCGCCGGCGTGATCGTCTTCCGGCGCGCGGACGGCCGCTGCCGGTTCCTGCTCATCCTCTCACGACTGACGAAGCGCCCGCTCTGGGAGTTCCCGAAAGGCGGCATGGCCGCCGGGGAGAGCCCGCTCGAGGCGGCGTTGCGCGAACTGGAGGAAGAGACCGGCCTCGGTCGCGGGGCCGTGCGGCTCGTGGAGGGGTTCGAGGCGCACGAGGATTACCGCTTCACCATCGGCACGGGCCCGGACCGGGTGCTGGTCCGCAAGGAGGTGACGTACTTCCTCGCCGAGGCGCACACGGAGGAGGTGCGGCTCTCGCAGGAGGAAGCCAAGAGTCACGCCTGGCTCGAGCTGGAGGAGGCGCGCCGGCGGCTGCGATACGCGGCGCGCCGCCGGATGCTCGATAGCGCGGCACGGGCCGCGGGCTGCGGGGCGCCGCCACCGGAGCCCGCAGCGCCTCAGTCAGAGATGGCCTCGCGCAGCCGGCAGGCCAGGAGACGGTCGGGCAGGGCGAGCACCTGATCGAGCACGTCCTGCCTGGAGAGGCCGGTGAAGGTCCGGGCGGGGTCGGGCCAGAGCTGACCGGACGGCGCGGCGAAGAGCAGGCGCCCGTGCCAGCGCCCCGCCTCATACCAGCATTCGACGAACACCCTCCACGCACAGCCATCCACTTCGAGCTTCCGCAGCTCGACCGCCTCGCCGTGCTGGCGCACCGGCGGTGGGGCAGGCCGTGCGTCCACCGGCGTGGGCGGCGCCTCTGTGACGGCGGGCTCGGTTGCCTTGACCTTGCACACGCCCTCCCAGCCGCAGGTGAGGCACCAGCGGCGCTGCAGCGCGATGCGGGGCAGCACCGCCGACGCCCAATCCAGGTAGCGTGCACGGATGCGGATCGTCTCCGCGCGGCAGAGCGGGCAGGCGTCGCCCTCCGGTAGCGTCCGGCAACTGACCCCGAGGCTCAGCGCGAGCGGCAGCGCGATCACCAAGAGCAGGTACAGCGCGACCAGAAGTGACAATGCCGTGCGGAGTTAGAGTCCATTCCCGTGGTCCAGGAGGGCAAGAAGCGTACCCGGTGGCGGAGGCGCGAATCGCCACGGACGGGCCGGATTCCGTACGTGGTGGCCGACGGAAAGTGCCGCGAATAAACGCCAATGGTGAGCGGAGAACCCGGTGTCGCTACCGGCGAACGTCGGCGGGAGCGGAGGGTATCGCCATCGGACAGGGTGACGCGGACGCTGTGGGAGCAGTGCATCAGGAGGCGAGAGTGCAGCGTGTGAGACGGGCCCCCGCCGCAGTGGCCGTGCTGGTCGCAGCCGGGCTGCTGGGCGGGTCTGCCATGCAGCTGGTGATCGGAGAGCGCGGGCCGGTCGCGGCGGCCGCAGTGGGGGCGCCACCGGAGGCGTTGAGCGCGGCGTTCCGGGGCGCCACGGAGCGGGTCGCGCCGGCGGTGGTGTACCTGCGCGTCGAGGGGCAGGGCCGGGCGCGGCTCGAGGTTCCGGAGCCGTTCCGCGGCACGCCGTGGGAGGACCTGTTCAGGCAGGGGCAGCCGCAGGCCCTGCCGCGGCGGGCGAGCGGATCCGGGATCATCATCCGTCCGGACGGCTACATCCTGACGAACAACCACGTGGTCCAGGACGCGCAGCGCATCACGGTCGTGTTGCCAGATCGACGCGAGTTCGAGGCGACGGTCGTGGGGCGCGACCCGAACACGGACGTCGCCGTGGTGAAGGTGGAGGCCAGGGATTTGCCGGTTGCGCCGTTGGGTGACTCGGACGCCGTGGAGGTCGGCGACTGGGTGGTTGCCCTGGGCTACCCGCTGCACCTGGGCTCGACGGCGACGGCGGGGATCGTGAGTGCGAAGGGGCGGAGCCCGGGGGTGATCGCGCGGAACGGCGAGGCATCGGCTCCGCTGGAGGACTTCATCCAGACGGACGCGGTGATCAACCCGGGCAACTCGGGCGGGCCGCTGGTCAATCTGCGGGGCGAAGTGATCGGCGTGAACACGGCGATCGCGAGCCCGACGGGCTACTACAGCGGCTACGGGTTCGCCGTGCCGATCGGCCTGGCCCGGCGTGTGGCGGAGGACCTGATCGAGCACGGCGCGGTGCGGCGCCCGAAGCTGGGTGCGCAGATCGCGGACGTGGATCCGGCTGATGCCGAGGTGTACGGACTGGACCGTCCAACGGGCGTCGAGGTGGTCCGCATCGAGCCGGCGGGCCCGGGAGCACGAGCGGGGCTGCGCCTGGGCGATGTGATCGTCGGTGTGGAAGGGCAGCAGGTGGAGTCGACGTCGCAGCTCATGGAGCTGCTCGCCCGCCGCGACCCTGGGGACACCGTGACCCTGGACGTCGTGCGCTACGGGAAGCGCACGCAGGTGCGCGTGGAGCTGGGCGAGTTCGACTCTCCCGTGCGCGAGACCGTGAAGGCGCGGCCGGCACAGCGGTCCGGGCTGGATCGGCTGGGCTTCCGTGCGCTCGAGCTCACGGCGGCGCAGGCGCGGCGCATGGGATACGCCGGGCCAGGTGTCGTGGTCGAGTCCGTGGACGAGACCGGAGCCGCTGCGCGCGCGGGGCTCGCGCCCGGGATGCGGATCGAGTCGCTGAACGGCCGCCCGATCGAACGACTGCAAGATCTGCTCGAGGCGGCGGCTGCCGTGCGGCCAGGCCGGGCCGTTTCGCTCGTGGTGCGTGTCGGGGATGACGCGCCGCTGATCATCAACTATCGCGTGCGGGAGTGAGGCGGCACGAAAACTGGTGCATCGTTTGCAGCGACGTAGTTTCTTGACACGCTCCGAGTGGGCGTGTATTATCTGTCGCTGGCATGCTCCCGAGCGTGGGAGCTTGGATCGGCGGGAGCGCCGCCGATCGACGGGGGCTTCGCGGCAGGCGGGCGCGGAGTACTCACTGCGACCCTCACGATGGAGAGGTGACCATGAAGCGCTCGTTTTTGGTCGTCCTCGCTGCAGCGTCCACACTGACCTTCGCTTCGTGCCAGCAGCAACCGGCGGAGGAGCAGATGCCGGCCACGCAGGAGGAGTTGCCTCCTGCGCAGCCGACGCCGACACCGACGCCAGCTCCGACCGATACGATGATGGGGACGATGCCGACGGACACCGGCATGATGCAGCAGCGGCCGGACACGGCACCGACTGGCCAGCAGCAGATGTAAGAGGCGAGAAACGCTTCGAGATGCGCGGCGCGGGGCCTGATCCCGCGCCGCGCATCGTCTTGCTCAACGTTCTGCGGCGCGGAGCGGGAACTCGCTCGCGTACCTGGCGCGCGCGTGCTCGATGACGCGGCGCGCATCCTCGCGGCCGTGCCAGCCGAGTGCGGTCGTGCGGATGCCCTCGAGCTCCTTGTAGATCTCAAAGAAGTGCTCGACCTCGCGCAGGTAGTGGGGCGCGACGTCGTCGAGTTCGTGGTAGCCGTCGTACAGCGGGTCTCTGACGGGTACGGCGAGGATCTTCTCATCGAGACCTTTCTCATCGCGCATCTCGAACACGCCGAGCGGGCGGACGACGATCAGGCAACCGGGGAAGGTCGGGACGGTGACCATCACGAGCACGTCGAGGGGGTCGTCATCGTCCGCGAGCGTCCGTGGAATGAAACCGTAGTCGCCCGGATAGTGGACGGAACTGTAGAGGAGGCGATCGAGGCGGAAGAGGCCGGTCTCCTTGTCGAGCTCGTACTTGTTCCGATCCCCGCGCGGGATCTCGACGATCGCGTTGACCTCGTCCGGCGGGCGTGGGCCCGAGGGCAGGTCGTGCCAGACATTGAAGGGCATAGGATGCTCCGCGAGGCGATAGCCCGAACCACGGACCATTGAGGCAAGAAGCGGACGAACTCGGCGCGCACGTCTCTTCGGCGGGAGGCGTGTCGCGGGCGCCGGAGCGGGCGGCTCGACTGGGCACGGCCGTGCTCCAGCTCTTCACCAAGCCGCCGAGCCAGTGGAAGGAGCCGAACCTCGAGCCGGCGGAAGTGGAGGCGTTCCGGCGGATGCGGCGCGAGTACGGCATTCGCACGGTCGCGGCGCACGATTCCTACCTGATCAATCTCGCGACTCCCGACGAACGGCTCCACAGGCGGTCGCTCGAGGCGTTCCGGTCCGAGCTGGAGCGTTGCGTCGCCCTGGGCATCGAGTTCCTCGTCAGCCATCCGGGCAACGCCACGGACGGCGACCGCGAGCGCGGGATCGAGCGCAACGCGCGCGCCATCGAGGAGGCGCTCGCGGCAGTCCCGGGTCGCACCATGGTCCTGCTCGAGACGACGGCCGGCGGTGGCACCGCGCTCGGCGCGACCTTCGAGGAGCTGGCCGAGTTGCGCGGGCGCATCCGCGCGTCG
>DATCLK010000094.1:0-28447 GCA_036563975.1 Longimicrobiales bacterium
CGGATCAGCTCGATCATCAGCAGCGAGGTCTCGATCGGGCGATAGGTCTCCCGGTCCGTGATGATGAACCGCACGCCCTTCACGTGCTGGCCGGGGTACTTGCTGGCGCCCTCGGCGATGTGGAACTCGACCGGCTCGAAGCGGATCCCCGGCAGGTTCATGGCGTTCATCTCCGCGGCCACTTCCTCGTTCTTCAGCCACGGCGCGCCGATCTGCTCGAACGGGATATCCGTGCCCCGCCCCTCCGAGACGTTGATCGCCTCGAAGAAGACCACGCCCGGATAGTGGATCGCCGCCTCCAGCCGCCGGATGTTGGGCGAGGGGTTGACCCACGGGAGCCCGGTCTCGTCGAACCACATGTCCCGCGTCCAGCCCTCCACCGGCACGACCGTCAGGTCGGCGCCGATGTTGTGCTCCTCGTTGTACATCCGCGCCAGCTCGCCCACCGTCATGCCGTGACGCGAGAGCACGGGATAGATCCCCACGAACGACTCGAATCCCGGCTCCAGGATGTTGCCTTCCATGATCGTCCCGGTCACCGGGTTCGGCCGGTCGAGCACCACGAACGGGATTCCCTTCTCCGCCGCCGCCTGCATCGCCAGGGCGAGCGTCGACTCGTAAGTGTACTGCCGCACGCCCAGATCCATGATGTCGTAGACGAGAACGTCGATGCCCTCGAGCATCTCGGGCGTGGGCTTGCGGGTGTCGCTGTACAGCGAGTAGATGGGCAGGCCCGTCGCCTCGTCCACGCTCGACTCGACCCGCGAATCCGCGGTGCCGCGGATGCCGTGCTCGGGCGAGAACAGCGCAACCAGCTCCAGCTCGGGCATCGCGCGCAGCAGGTCGATCGTCGCGCGCCGCTGCCGGTCGATGCCCGAGTGGTTCGTGATCAACCCCACCCGCTTGCCGCGCACGACCTCCGGCGGGTTCTCGACGAAGACCTCCACGCCGGGGCGGACCGGTGAGGGGTCGGCCTGGCCGGCTGCGCCGGTGTCGCCGGCCGCGCAAGCGAGCACGAGCGAGGCGGGCACGAGAGCGCGTGCGAGCCGCATCATCTTCTCGATCTCCGAGCGAAAGGGGTTTCGTGGGGTGCATGACAACATACGTTCCGTGTGCTAGAATGCCAAGCTCACGTCCCAACCCCGATGCGCGGAGCGAGCCGATGAGGGCCCTTGCCGTTGCCTTGACCGCGTCCTTCCTGCTCGGCGCCTGCGGCGCCGGGCCGCGCACCAGCGACCGGGTGGATCCGCTGCCCACCCTCGCGCCGGCCGATCCCACGAGCGTCGGCATGAGCGCCGATCTCGGCGCCCGCCTGGACTCGATCGTCACGACAGCGCTGGCGGAGGGGGCGGCACCGGGCGCCGCGCTGGCGGTGGGCCGCTGGGGCCGGCTCGTGCACATGCGCGCCTACGGCCGCGTGGACGCGAGGCCGGACGCGCCGGCCATCACGGACTCCACCATCTTCGACATGGCCTCCCTGACGAAGGTGGTGGCGACGACGACGGCGGCGATGGTCCTCGAGGAGGAGGGGCTGCTCGACCTGGACCGGCCGCTGCGCGATTACCTGCCGGAGCTGGACTCGCCCGACAAGGCGGGCATCACGCTGCGCATGGTGCTCGCGCACAACGCCGGGTTCGTCCCTTACGCGCCCCTGTGGCGCACGGCCCGCGGCCGGGAGGAGTATCTCGCCGCGATCAACGCCGGGCCGCTCGCCTACTCGCCGGGCGACACGACCATCTACAGCGACTGGGATCTGATCCTGACGGGCCTCGTCATCGAGCGGCTGACGGGCAAGCCGCTCGACGCGTTCCTCCAGGAGCGGGTCTGGGGTCCGCTGGGGATGCGGAACACCGGCTTCAACCCGCTGGCCTCGGCGCCGCCGGGCCCGGGCGAGGACTGCACGGCGACCTACCGTGCGGACCACCCCTTGCTCGCGCGAATCGCGCCGACCGAAGTCGACACGGTCTACCGCCACACGCACGTGCACGGCATCGTGCACGACGAGAACGCCTGCGCGCTGGGCGGCGTGGCCGGGCACGCCGGCCTCTTCTCCTCCGCCCGCGACCTCGCCGTCTTCGCGCAGATGATGCTGAACGGCGGCGAGTACGGCGGCGTGCGGCTACTGAGGCCCGAAACCATCGCGCGCTGGACGGCGCGCCAGGGCCCCCGCTCGAGCCGCGCGCTGGGCTGGGACACGCCGAGCCCGGGATCCAGCGCGGGACGCTACTTCTCGCCGCGCTCCTTCGGGCACACCGGCTTCACCGGCACGAGCATCTGGATCGACCCGGAGCGCGGGTTGTTCGTCATCCTGCTGACGAACCGGGTGAACCCCACGCGGCAGAACATGCGGCACGAGCCGCTGCGCCGCGCCGTCGCCGACGCGGTGCAAGCCGCGGTGCTGGACGCGCCGCTCGTCGAGTGGCGGCCGGCGCGGCGGTAGGGCGGCTCGAGCGCGGGCACGGCCTCGTACGCGATCATCCCGACGGCGTGCAGCCTCTACGTGGCGGCGCACTCGACCTCACGAAGCGCCGCCCGCATCCTCGCGGGGTGCATGTGCGACGACCGCGTCGCGGAAGCCGTGGAACGAGGACGATCGGGCGCGCCGCTCCGCGTCCAGCGCATCACACCACGCCGCCTCTACTTCTTCGCCAGGACCCGCGTCGTCGGCACGCCGCCGACCGGCCGCTCCGTCCTGACCACCTCCCGGAACGCCGCCGCCCTTGCGTGCTCCTCGACGCGGCGTCCTAGCTCCTCGAGTTGCGCGGTCGGGAGGATCCACGGCGGCAGTTGCACGCCGAGGGCGAGCCGCCCGTCCCGGCGAAGCACCCGGTGCACCTCCTTCAGGTCCCGCGGCAGATCCGGCCAGAACTGGACCGAGTTGATCGCGAAGACGACGTCGAACGTCTCGTCCGCAAAGGGCAGATCCGAGACCGAGGCCAGGCTGAGCTCGACGCGTCCCGCCTGGAGCGCGGCGCGGTTGCGCCGCGCGGCCATCCGGAGCATCACGTCGGAGATGTCGACGCCGAAGACCCGGCCCTGCGAGGCCAGCCGAGCCGCGACCTCGATGCCGACACCCGGACCGAAGCCGATCTCGAGCACGCGATCCGTCGGAGCCACGCCGACGTCGCCGAGCAGGTCCAGCGCGAACTCGCCCTTGCCCCGGGCCATGAGCTTGCCGGCGATCCAGCCGAGCACGCCCCGCGGCCGCCCGAACTGCTCCCTCCATGACATTACGACAGCCCGCTGCTGAACTCCACGCCCGCTACCCACTGCAGCCGGTCCAGCCGGATCTCGAGGCCCGCCGCCGTCCTCACGAACTCTTCGCCGGCCCTGGCGAACACGTCGACGATGCGCTCGACCGTCTCCCGGGAGCTGCCGTCCGCGTCGCGGTACACGATGCGACAGGGTTGCCCCAGCGTCGCCAGCGCCTCGAGCCGGTCGTGCAGCGCACACGAGATGGGCGAGTACGCCGGCGGGTCAGACCTCGATCGATGTTCTTCCATACCCGATAACCCGAAACGTTCCGCGTCCGTCACACGCACGGCGCGCGCGGGCGAGGCGGCCACGGTCCAGCCCGGCCGGCGGCGAACGTCAGTCGTACAGGCGGACGGCGTGCCAGCGCTCCGCCCAGCCGGGCGCCGCGGTCCACGCTGCGATGATGGCGCTGTCGACGTCGTTGGGGGCCGCGTCGATCGCGCGCCGGATCGCGCCGGTGCCCGCGAGCCGCTCGAGGTGGCCCGCGCCGGTCGGGTTCGCGGCAGTCGGGTAACGCGCCCAGGCGAAGACGCCGCGATGGTGCTCGGCGATGTCGGCGAGCAGCGCGAGCCCGAGCGCGACGGGCCGGACGTGCGCGGGGTCCTGCACCGTGATGCGCACCGCCTCGCACCGCTGCCCGGCGTAGGGGTCGGCCTCCGGCGTGAACGCACCGGCCGTGACGACGACGCCGGGCGGCTGCCGCGCCGCGAGACGCGCCGCGACCGCGGCCGCGTCCAGCCACGGCGCGCCCACCACCTCGAAGGGGGAGTCGGTGCCGCGGCCGACGCTGAGGTTCGTCGCCTCGAAGAGGCACAGGCCCGGGTACAGGAGCGCGGCGTCGAACCGGCGGATCGCCGGTGATGTGGCCACGAACGGCAGGCCGGTGTCCGGCCAGAGCTGCTCGCGGCGCCAGCCCTCGCACGCGATGACCCGCACCGCTGCGGCGGGGCACCGTTCCCGTTGCCACAGCCGCGCCAGCTCGCCGAGCGTGAGGCCATGCCGGAGCGGGATGGTGTGCCGCCCGATGAACGACCGGTGCTCCGGCTCGAGCATCGGCCCTTCCACGGCCGCGAGCGCGCCACCCAAGGGGTTGGGCCGGTCCAGGATCCATACGGGCAAGCCTGCCTCCGCACACGCGTCGACCACGTGCGTCATCGTCCACACGTACGTGTAGCAGCGCGCGCCGATGTCGGGCAGGTCGACGAGCACGCCCTCCAGCCCCTCCAGCGACTCGGGCGCCGGCTGCATGCGCTCGCCGTACAGACTCACGACGGGCAGACCCGTCACGGGATCCGTGCCGCCGGGCGCCGCGGCACCGTCCGGCGCCGCGGCGCTCAGCCCGTGCTCGGGCGAGAACAGCCGCACGATCGGCACGCCGGCGTCGAGCAGCGCGGTGCGCGACAGCCGGCCCGCGTCCGCCGCGGTCCGCGCGGCGTCGTTCGTGACGAGCCCCAACCGCTTCGCACCCGCGACGAGCCGCGCGTCCGCGGCAAGCCGGTCCACGCCAAAGCGGACGGGCCCAGGCCGGGCCCCACTCCTGGATTGCGGGGATCGCGAGAGTTGCGAGTGAGGATGCAGCAGGTGAGCGGCTCCGGAAGCGTGTCGACGAGTGCCGGCAAGCTACGCTCGTTCCGGCTGCCCGGGCAAGCGCTCGCGCGCCGCCCCCCTCGCCGCGGCCCTCCTCGCCACCGGAGCGTCGGGGCCGAGCACGGGGGATGCCGGCCTGTGCGCGCGAATCGCGCACGGGCCGGCTCCGTTGTGGGCGGACGGAAGCACCGTCGGAGAGATTGATCGCCTCTTCTCCTGTCGGGATCCTGACCAGCGGGGACGGGGATGTGGGTGCCGCCGTGTGTGGCCCCGCGCTCCGCGAGGTTGGCACACACGGCGGCAGAGTTCGACGGAATCGCCTATGGGTGTTCAGATCTACCGGAAGGAGCGTTGGCACCTTCCGCACACTGCACCACGATCTCCATCGGCGAGTAGATGCCCCCGGTCAATGCATACGCGACCTGGCTCAGGAAGCTCAACCTCGTCTCCACCTTCGCCACACCGTGCGGGCAACGTGCCGCCGTTTCCACCGTGGACGGCGGGACCTGGCCGTACAGGAAGCCGTGCGCCCACTTCCGCTCGACCCGCACCGCCGATGGGCGCAGGCCCGTCTCCACCGTGGCGTGGTAGCAACCGGCCACCGAGAGCGCCAACGCCGCGAGCGAGAGAATCCTTCGCATCAGGTACCTACCCGGCAGGACTGTGGAATCGAGGAGAGGAAGCAATTCTGGAAAGCCCACCCGCTCAGGTCCAGCGCTGCGATCCGCGGTCGCAGCTCGATCACGGGCACGAGAGACGGATCGAAGGCAAGAGAATGGCACCGTTGTCCCTCGCCTCGACCACCACCGCGGTCGCCGTTCACGAGATCGCTATCGCGGTCGCTTCGCTCCCGGACTCCACTTCTCCGCGCAGGTATCGCTGGCGCAGCTCCTCGGGATACTTCTCGATCGCGTAGCGCAGCATGGTGCGCGGCATCCGTCGGTAGCGCGGCCGCAGGAACGCCTCGGCCGCCGCGCGACCCCGCTTGCCCACCTCCCGCAGCATCCAGCCCACTGCCTTGTGGATGAGGTCGTGCGGGTCCTCGAGCAGCATGTCGGCGATGCGCAGCGTCTCCTCGAAGGATCCGGCCTTCACGTAGCGGAACGTGGCCATGATCGCGATCCGCCGCTCCCACACCGAGCTCGAGCGCGCCAGGCGGTAGAGGATCGCCCTGTCCCCCGTCTCCAGATGCCTGCCGACGATGTGCTCGGCCGAGCAGTCGACCAGGTCCCAGTTGTTCACGTAGGCCGTGTGATCCAGGTACAGGCGGTAGATCGCCGCGCGCCGTTCCTCGTCCCCCGGTCGTAGGCGCGCACCAGGATCAGCAGCGCGAGCAGCCGCGCCTCGTGATAGGGCGAGACCAGCAGCGCTCGACAATCGGAGAGGGCGAGCGACTGGTGCTTTCTCGCCAGCTTGCGCAGGACCGGCACGCGGATCCCGAGGAAGCGATCCCCCTCGCCGTACTCTCCCGGCCCGGTCTTGAAGAACCGCGCGAGGGACGCGGCGACCTCCGGATCCCCGAGCCCTCGGAGCTCCTTCTCGATCGCTTCGACTGCCGGTGAAATCGCAGACATCCCCGTACTCCGTTCTCGATCCCGGCCCGTCGCCATCCGCTCCAGCCCTCTTCGCGGCCGTCGATCCCACGTGATCGATGCGCAACGCCATGTCCCCGAGAGCCGCCGCGATGCGGGCGCGCTCGGCCTCGAACTCTCCAGGCCAGCTCGGGTCGTACGGGACCAGTCTCACGTTGGCGCTCATCGTATCGGAACTGGTTGCGCGGCCCGGCATCCAGGCGGTCATGTGCCGGTCCGGCCGCGCGCCCGGAATGAGCCAGGGGGCCGCGGGCGCGAAGCTAACGGGTGGCCTCGGCGAGCGCTACAGCGGCCCACGGGCCCCTCGGCGCCGTCGCACCCCGTCGTGGCCCCACGCGGGACAGATTGCGCATCTCGCCCGACTGTGGCGCCCGCCCCGCTCCGGGCATACCTTAGATCAGCATCCGGCGACCGGGGAGGAGGACCGAGTGGACCCAATCGTCGAGCGCAGGATCGGCGAGCTGACCATCCGGATCGACCGCACGCTGTGCGTCGGCTTCGGCGACTGCATGGAGGTGGCGCCGGATGTGTTCGAGTTCGACGCGGACGGCATTTGCGCCTTTCGCGCCGACTGCGGCGAGCCGGAGCCGGACCGGCTCGTCGAGGCGTGCGACGTCTGCCCGGTCGACGCGCTCGTCGCGCTGGATGCGAACGGCGTGCAGCTCGCGCCGCGGCGGGGGAGGTAACGTGCGTCGCATACGGACCTACCACGAAGTGGGCCGGGGCGAGGGCGCAGGCGCGGGGGTGCCCGAGCAGGTCCAGGCCCAACGGCAACGGCTGGAGCAGCGGCTCGCGAGCATCCGGCGTGTCATCGCCATCGCGAGCGGCAAGGGCGGCGTTGGCAAGAGCGCGGTGACTGCCAACGTCGCCGCGGCGCTGGCGGCGCGTGGCCGGCGTGTGGGCGCCGTGGATGCTGACCTGAACGGCCCATCCCTCGCGCGCATGCTGGGCGTGCCGCGCGATCCGCTCGCCATCGGGGCGGAAGGCGTGCAGCCGGCCGTCGGCGTGGCGGGCGTGCGCGTGATCTCGATGGACTTGCTGCTGGCCGGCGACGACGCGCCCGTTCGCTGGAAGGACGCGGGCGAAGGCGCCGAGTCCGTCCGCCAGAGCGCGGCCGAGACGAGCGCCCTGCGAGAATTCCTGGCGGACGTCGCCTGGGGGGAGCTGGACTACCTCTTGATCGACGTGCCGCCGGGCACGGACAAGCTCGGCCGCGTGCTCGAGCTGGTGCCGCGGCTCACGGCCGTACTGCTGGTCACGACGCCGTCGGAGATGGCGCGCCACATCGTGGCGAAGTCGGTGCGCCAGGCGCGCGAAGCGGGCGTGCCCGCGGTCGCACTGGTCGCCAACATGACCGCCTACGTGTGCGAGCGCTGCGGCCATGGCTCCGTCCTCTTCGCGGCGGACGGCGCGCGGCGGCTGGCCGCGGCCGCGGGCGTGCCGCTCTGGGCGGAGATCCCCTTCGACCCGCGTCTCGGCCTCGCCACCGACCGCGGCGAGCCGCCCGTGCTCGGCATGGAGGACTACGCCGCGGCACGCGCAATGCACGAGCTGGCCGGGCACATCGAGCAGGAGCTGGCCGGGGGAGTGCCGGGATGAAGTTCCTCTGCGTCGGCTGCGACGAGGTGATGAGCTTCGCGGAGCGCCAGCTCCCCGGGGACGGGACGATGGCGGCCATCTTCGCGTGTCCGAAGTGCGGCCGCGAGGTCGCCATGCTCACGAACCCCATGGAGACGCAGCTCGTGAGCAGCCTCGGCATCCGGGTGGGCGGCCGCGAGGTCCCGGAGCAGCCGATGGAGGTGATCCGGAGCCAGCTCGCCGCAGGCCGCGAGGATGCGTTCGAGGACGATGTCGCCTCAGCCGCCGCCGGCAAGGTGGGCGCGGCGCCGGGCGCGGCCGCCCGCATCGTGTGGAGCGACGACGCGCAGCAGCGGCTCGCGAACGTTCCGGGCTTCGTCCGCGGCATGGTGAAGCGGATCTACACGGACTATGCGCGGGAACGCGGCATTGCCGAGATCACGCCGGCCGTGATGGACCGCGCGCGCCGCGACCTCGGGCTCGAGGGCATGTGAGCACCGCGCATCCACCACGCCCCGCAGTGTAGCAGCGCCAGCGAGGCAGGACGCACCTATGAGCGGGCCGCGCACCGTTCCCCCCACGCCGGAGGCGGGCGGCCACTTGCCCCCTCCCCGCCCCCTGATGGACGCGGACCCGACAGCCCTGCATGTGCGGGAGGCGGCCGCGGCACGCGAGGCGCGGGCCCGCAAGTACCGTCAGGCCGCGTTCGTCTACCTGCACGTGGGGCTGCTCTACGAGTTCGCGGTGGTGGTGCTGTGGCGCCAGGGCCTGCTGCCGGCGCAGCGCGGGCCCGCCTGGCTGTGGCTGCTGATCGGCGCGGCCATCGTCGCCTTCGTCTTCTGGGGGCTCTGGCGCTGGCAGAACCGCTGGTTCGCGCGCGTGATCTGGGCCCTGCACGCGCTGCGGCTCCCCGCCTTGATCCAGGGCGCGTTCTTTCCCGACGCCGCAGCAGCGATCCCGCCGGCGTTCTATCTCACCGCCCTCGTCGTCATCCTCGTCAACCTCTGGATGCTCTCGCGCGCAGGCTGGGACCTCTGAGCGGGCCTGGACGCTGGCTGCGTGCGAGCCTGGTCCGGGGCTCGCGTCTCACGGCGATCCGGCGATGCACACGACCACGCCCGGCGATGGCGATGCACGCGATCACTACCACGTACGTACGCGCGCGCGAGCGCGCGTTGTCGGGTGTGTACACGCACGCACGCGTGCAAGTTAGGCGCGCGGCAATCGCCTACTGACAGTTGGCTGTTCGGGTACGCGCGGGCTCGCAACGCTGTTGACAGCGTCGTGGCGCGCGCGTATACTCGTCGCACGCCACTCCAATAAGTCCTCTCCCCAAGGGGCAGCGGCGCGGGCACTGCCCGCAGCTCGATACGAGGCGTCGTGTGGGCTCCTCTCCAGGGTCCGGCGACGCCGCCAGCAGACAGGCCACACGGGGATCGTGAACCGGATCGAAGGCGGACGTGCGCCTTCGAGCTTGTTGAAAACACGGCATCCGCCTCTCCCCCTTCGAGTCCAGAGTCGGCGCAAGCAACGGCCGGCTCCGAGGCCACCGTTGCGCGTGTGCCCGTAAGCATCGGCGGCCCGGCGCGGGAAGCAGGGGAAGAGCGCGCCTGATCCGATGCGCGCCTGCGATGGACGGAGGCGGATCCGGAGCGGTTCCGCGGACGCCCGAGGTGGTCATGTACCGCGAGATCCTCGTCCCGGTGGACAACTCGACGCACTCGACCTGGGCGGTCGAGCGCGCGATCGAGATATGCCGCCGATCCGGAGGCCGGATTACGGGCTGCCATGTCTACGCCGCCCGGCTCCACGACGTCCGCTTCCGCCAGCTCGAGACCGGCTTGCCCGCCCGGTTCCAGACGCCCGAAGAGATCAAGCGCCAGAGGAAGATCCACGACAAGCTGATCGAGAAGGGGCTGCAGCTCATCTCGGACAGCTTCCTGGATGAGGTCGAGCGCCGCTGCCAGGCGGCGGGCGTGCGGCTCACCCGGCAGCTCCTCGAGGGCATCAACTACGAGGAGCTCATCCGCGAAGCGAACCGGGGCGAAGGACGGCTGCCGAGCCTGATCGGGTTCGACCCCAACATCGCGAGCAAGTACGATGGCGGCGAGCGGGTCCGCGGCGATGTCCGCATCGGCGAGGACGGGCGGATCGTGGCCGAGGACGAGGATCAGGAAGAGAAGCTCGCGGGCACGTCGTCGCGCGCGTACGACCTCGTCGTCATCGGCGCCCACGGCATCGGCAGGCAGCCGCTGAGCCAGCTCGGCGGCGTCGTCTCACGCGTCGTGCGCGGCGTCGAGAAGGACATCCTCGTCGTGCGCGATGGCGAGCCCCTCGAGGGCGGGCGCTTCATGGTCTGCGTGGACGGCTCCGCGTACGGCTACAAGGCCATGCGCGTCGCGCTCGAGCTGGCGCGCACGTTCGGCGCGAAGCTGTTCGTATGCAGCGCGTTCGACGTCGAGTACCACCACGCCGTCTTCGGCAACATCCGCCACGTCCTCTCGGAGCAGGCCTCGAAGGTCTTCAAGTTCGAAGAGCAGGAGGAGCTCCACAACAACATCATCGACAAGGGTC
The DNA here is from genome assembly GCA_036563975.1 of Longimicrobiales bacterium. Taxonomy (GTDB): domain Bacteria; phylum Gemmatimonadota; class Gemmatimonadetes; order Longimicrobiales; family RSA9; genus RSA9. The sequence goes on from DATCLK010000094.1 coordinate 10,587, forward strand.
TGCTCAAGCTGTGCCAGGCCAACATCAAGCGGGCCCGGGTCATGGCGAAGCGGTTCCCGGAGGTCGAGGTCGAGACCCAGATCCTGATCGGCAAGCCGTTCCAGGTGATCCTCCAGTGGATCGACGAGGTGCGGCCGACGCTCCTGGTCCTGGCGCGCCACGGCTCGCACCGCATCGCAGGCACGGACATCGGCTCGCAGGCGGAGAACCTGGTGCGCCTGGCGCCCACCAGCGTGCTGCTGGTCGGCACCACGGATGTGCACCCGGAGGACATCCCGTGGATCGAGGAGGACGGCCACACGGGCCTCGAGTGGGCGCCGGAGGCGGAGGTGCGGATCCTCCGTGTGCCGCCGTTCGCGCTCGGGATCGCGAAGCGCGCCGTCGAGGAGTACGTGCTGGAGAACTACGGGCCTGGAGCGAGGGCGAGGGCGGGGGCGAGGGACCCCGGCGCCGGGCCGGAGGCCGCGGTCGGAGCTGCCGCGGGTGCCGCCGAGGGCACTGCCGAGGGAGCTGCCGCAGGCGCGGCGGAGGGAGCTGCCACGGCCGCGGCGCCACCGGCAGCGCAGGGGTACGGCGGGCCCAAGCATTTCGCCAACGGCGTGGCCGGTGCGGCGGACGCCCTCCCCATCGTCACCAACGAGCGCCTGGACGAGGCGATCCGCAAGCTGCTCCCCACGCACATGCAGCTCATCATGGGCATCGGCACGGCGGAGGAGCTCGCGCTGGCCGAGCTCAAGGCGGAGGAGGCGATGAAGCGGACCGTCGTCCAGGGCCACGACGACGACCCGGAGCCGGCGGAGCCGATGTGGGAGGCGAGGTGCCCGTTCACGGGCCACACGCAGCTCCGGCCGCGCACGCAGCGGGACCCGATCGTCTGGACCGAGGAGGCGTACGAGCGGCTGAAGCTCGTCCCGCTCATCGCGCGGCCGCTGGCCCGGAACACGGTCGAGCGTTTCGCGCGGGAGCACGGCTTCTGGCGCATCACCACGCGGGTCATGGACGAGAACAAGCAGGCCATGATCGAGGCCGATGAGTTCGACATGGACACGATGCTGGTGATGTTCAAGGAGCTCCAGGCCAAGCAGCTTCGCGCCGAAGCCGAGGGCGTGGACGGGCTGACTCCGGAGATGCGGCGTTTCATTGACGAGGCGAGGGCGGCCGGCGTCGCGCGCTGCCCGATCCGCGACATCGAGAAGGCCATGGAGCGCTGTCCCGTGGACCGCAAGACGACGACGCCCGCGGAGGCGAAGCGGGTGGTCGAGGAGATCATGAAGCAGGGCTAGGGCCAGGGCGGGGGCGAGAGCGGGGGCGGGGGACTGCCGGATTGCCGGGGCGAGGTCGGGAGGAAGGCGCGTCACCGAGTAGAACGGCGGCCCATGTAGGGCGACACGGGCGCGCGGGGCGCGCCGGCCGCCGCTCCGGCGTCGGGCAGGAACGCAGCCGTCAGGCCGGAGACGGGAGCAGGGCCGGGGACCGGTTCCCCGCCCTGGCGCCCGCTCCGGACGAACCGGACGGAGCGCGATGAAGGCAGACCTGCGCATCCTCGATGCATGGGCAGCGCAGCCCGACTCGCCGCAAGCGGCCGCTCCCGGCGCAGTGCCGCACGTCGTCGCCTGGAACCTCACGCAGCGCTGCAACCTCGCCTGCGCACACTGCTACATCTCTGCCGGCTCCTGGCATTCAACGCACGCCGAACTGCCCACCGCCACCTGCCGCCGCATCATCGACGAGATCCTCGAGGTCAACCCCTCGCCGATGCTGATCCTGAGCGGCGGCGAACCGTTGCTGCGCAATGACCTCGAGGAGATCGCCGCGTACGCGACGGCTGGCGGCGCGACCGTCGTCATCGGGACCAACGGCACGCGCCTCACGGCCGAACGGATCGCTTCGCTGAAGGACGCCGGCGTGCGCGGCGTCGCCGTGAGCGTGGATTCGCTGGACCCCACGTACCACGACCGCTTCCGCCACGGCAACGGCGCGCTCGAGGACACGCTGGCCGCGGTCCAGTGGCTGCGCGAGCAGCGGATCGACTTCGTCATCCAGACCACACTCACGCGCGGCAACCGCGCGGAGCTGGAGCGGCTGGTCGCCTGGGCGGCGGAGCAGGGCGCCGTCGCGTTCAACCTCTACTTCGTCGTGGCGACCGGACGCGCGCAGCGCATGGGGGGGCTCTCGCCGGCCGAGAACGAGGAGGTGCTGCGGGAGCTGGTCCGGCTCCAGCGCGAGTACCTGGGCCGGATGATGATCCGTTCGAAGTGCCAGCCGCAGATCATGCGGCACGTGCATTCGCTAGACCCCGACTCGCCGCTGCTGAACTACGAGACGCGCTGCCCGTGCGGCGTGCACTACTGCCGCATCACGCCGGAAGGCATGCTGACGCCCTGCCCGTACCTGCCGGTGATCGCGGGCGACCTGCGCAGGAGCAGCTTCGGCGACGTCTGGCGCACGTCGCCGATCCTCGGCGCGCTGCGCACAGGCGCGCTGGGCGGCAAGTGCGGGCGGTGCGAGTATCGCAAGCTGTGCGGCGGCTGCCGCGCGCGGGCCTACGCTCAGACCGGCGACTACCTCGCGGCCGACGAGTCCTGCGCCTACGAGCCGACCGGAACGCTGCCCGTCATCGAGCGGCAGCGTCCGGTGACGTACGGCATGGCCGTGCCGGAGACGCTGACTTGGACGCCGGACGCGCGGCAGCGGCTGGAGCGGATCCCGAGCTTCGTGCGGGGCGTGGTCACCGCGCGCGTCGAGGCGTGGGCGCGCGAACACGGGTACGCCGTCATCACGCCCGCGGTCATGGACGAGGTCCGGCGAGGTCTGCCGGTGGACTTCTCGAAGAGGCCGCCCTTCTTCATGGGCGACGAAGCTTGATCCCCGGCCCCGGCCCGGACGGGTGCGGGACGGCGAGTGGGTGCAACGCTGCCGCCCGCTCCACCGCGACTGGCCGGAGGGGTGGAGCGGGCGGCCCGCTCGGCCCACGCCGTCCTACCCCGCGAGGCGCGTGGGCTGAACGGTGCGAACCCGTGGGCGGGGATCGGAAGGAGCGCTGGAGCGAGGACAAGGGCTGAGCATCGCCCGCGCCGCCTCGCGCCCTCGCCCCCGCCCTCGCCCTGGCCCGGGGCGGGGCGGCAAGGGATGGGAAAGTCAACCGCATGGCGCCACGCATGACGGAGAAGCTCGCGCTGCAACGATCCCTCGGCGGCAGCGGCGCCCTGGTGCTCCTGGTGCTCTGCGCCGACCCCGCGTTCGCCCAGCAGGCGGCCCAGGCCGGCCGGGAGTACGGCGACTTCCCGCTGATCGGCAGCCGCGCGGCCGTTTGGATCGCGGCCGAAGTGCACCTCATGTTCGCCGCGTTCGTTCTCGGCGTGCCGATGTTCGCCGTGGTGACCGAGCTGATCGGCATCGTCAGGAGGGACGAGCGCTACGACCGGCTGTCCAAGGAGTTCACCCGGCTGCTACTGGTGGCGTACAGCGCGACCGCCATCTGGGGCGCGGTGCTGACCATCTTCCTGGTCACGCTGTATCCCCGATTCTTCCAGCACCTGTCCGAGATCTTCGAGCTCTCGATGTGGGTGTACGTGGGGCTCTTCTTCCTCGAGTCCTTCACCCTCTACCTCTACTACTACGGCTGGGATCACTGGAAGGCGGGTCGGGCCAAGTGGGGCCACTGGACGCTGGGCATCCTGCTCAACGTCTGGGGCACGGTCGTGATGTTCATCGCGAACGCGTGGCTCAGCTACATGATGAGCCCCCCGGCCGAGGTCACGCCGGACACGGCGCCAGGGATGGTCCGCCTGTGGAGCGCGATCGCGAACGCCACCTGGATGCCGATCAACATCCACCGGCTGATCGCGAACGTGGTCTTCGGCGGCGCGGTGGTGGGCGGCTACGCGGCGTACCGGTTCCTGCTCGCGAGGAGCGACGAAGAGCGGGCGCACTACGACTGGATGGGCTATGTCGGCAACTTCATCGCCATCTCGGCCCTCATCGTGCTGCCCTTCGCCGGCTACTGGCTGGGCCGCGAGATCTACGAGTTCAACCAGCAGATGGGCATCACGATGATGGGCGGCTTCATGAGCTGGCTGTGGATCATCCAGGCAGTGCTCATCGCCGTGCTGTTCCTCGCAGGCAACTACTACCTGTGGATCGGGATGGGTCGCATCCCCGGCGCGGAGCGGTTCGCGCCGTACACCAAGTGGATGCTGCTGGTCCTGGTGCTCGGCGCGATCGTCTGGGCGACGCCGCACACGATGATCGCGAGCCGGGAGGAGCTGGCCGCGATGGGCGGCTCGCACCACCCCTTCCTGGGCGTGCTGGGCGTCATGAGCGCCAAGAACACGGCGGTGAATCTGATGATCCTGACGACGTTCCTGTCCTTCCTGTTGTACCGGCGTGCGAACAAGGAACTGGTCGTCTCCTGGGCCCGAACGGGCACGTTTGCGCAAGGCGTCATCCTGGCCGCCTCCGCGCTCGTGGTGATCGTCTACGGCGTGGCAGGCTACTTCGTGAGCGCGATCGTGCGCATCGGATTCAGCGTCTATCAGGTGCTCGCCGTGCTGGCAGCGATCATCGCCGTCGTCGTGCTGGACCTGCTGATGAGCCGGGGCGCGCGTTCGCGCGGGGAGATCCGCTGGGGCCAGATGCCGGCGCGGTCGCAGTACGCGTTGTTCGTGCTGGTCGTGACGTTCACGTGGCTCATGGGTCTCATGGGCTTCGCGCGGAGCGGCATCCGTCAGCACTGGCACGTGTGGGAGGTGATCCGGGACACCAGTCCGTGGGCGGCGACGCCCGCGCTGGGCTACGCGGCCATCGTGATCAGCGCGTGCGTCGTGATCTTCCTCGGCCTGATCGGCTTCATCTTCTGGCTGGGCGGGCTGGTGGAGAAGCCGGCCCTGGTGCCGACAGCGGAGCGCGCGCCCGCGCCGGTCGCCCGGCCCGGCCTGGTGCCCGCAGGCGGGGATTGACGATGCGCGTGCGAGGCCCGGAGGGCGACGCCGTGCGGCGCGGCGCCGTAGCCGGCCGGAGCGCGGACAAAATGGCTGCAGCCGGCCGCCGCGCGGACGTAATGGCGGTAGCCAGCAGGAGCACGGAAGCGATGGCCGCGGCCGGCTGGAGCGCGAGCGCGATGGCGCTTGCCGGCCGGAGCGTGGATGCGATGGCCGTAACCGGCCGGAGCTCGGATGCGATGGCGGAGCATCGCTGAACCAGGCGAATCGGTGGGATCATGCTCGCGACCAACCTCAAGATCGTCGCGGTGGTGCTCGGAACGGTGCTGTTCTACACGGTGCTGGCCAACTCCATCCCGCAGGTCGAGTCCGAGGTGCCGTCGGAGCTCACGTTCGGCGCGGACGTGACGCCGGAGAAGCTCGTGGCGGCGGGAGAGGAGCTGTACAACGGGGCCGGCGGCTGCACGGCGTGCCACGGCCTCGGCACGCGCGCGCCCAACCTGCTGACGGACGAGGCGGGCACGGGCCCGATCGGCGTACGCTGCGCGAACCGGGTCCCGGGCCAGGACTGCAAGCAGTACCTGCACACATCCATGGTCGACCCCGCGGCGCACGTGGTCCCGGGCTACGAGCCGATCATGCCGGACATGCGGCGCACGCTGTCGGGCACGCAGATCTGGGCCATCGTCGCGTACCTCCAGAGCCAGGGCGGCGAAGTCACGGTGACGGCTGAAGACATCGCGGCGGTGGAGGCCGAGGGCGCGACGACGGGGACCGCCGCCGGCGGTCAGGCGGGAAGCGCGGCGTCGGCCGGAGCCAGCCTGGACCCGCTCACGATCATGCGCGAGAACCAGTGCCTGGTTTGCCACAAGCTCGGCGACGAGGGCGGGCCGCTGGGGCCGGAGCTCACGCGCATCGGCGCGCGGCTGGACGCGGACGCGATCCGCCGCTCGATCCTCGACCCCGCGGCCGAGGCGGCGGAAGGGTTCGACGCGATGGTCGGCGTGATGCCGGCGACCTTCGGGCAGCAGCTCACCGCCGCGCAGCTCGAGGCGCTGGTGCAGTACCTCGCAGCACAGCGGTAGCCGGCGAGCCGCGGCCCGTCCGGGTCGCGAGCCGGGCGCGGCGGGACCGGGAGACCCCGGCCCGACCGGGACTGAACGGAGGAGGAGACACGCGATGAAGAGCCGGCTCAGGCATCCGTTCTGGCAGGCGATCGCGATCCTGGTCGTCTCCTACCTGCTGATCAAGTACGGGATCGCCCACCTCCCGCCACTGTTCGGCATCCGCAGCGCGACGGTCCCCTCCAGCGTGGTGGTGCAGTACCTCGCGATGGTGCTGGCCGGCATCCTGATCTACGTGAGCGACAACGAGGCGCGCTGGCGTCAGTTCAAGGAGCCGATCCGTGCCGCGTTGATCGAGCCGGACAAGCGGCTCGTGCGTGGCTCCCTGCTCGTCGCCGCTCCGCTGCTCGTCGGCTTCGTGACGTTCGATCGCGTGCGGCCGAGCGTCGCGGCGCCGCCGAACCTCCGCTCGATCCACCCCGCGCCGCCGAGCCAGATCACGTTCCGCGGCAAGACCATGACGCTCGCCGGGCTCGAGAACCCGCTGCGCGCGGACGGCTCCATCGCCGAGGACTACGAGCTCGGCAAGCGCGTCTACTATCGCAACTGCTTGCCCTGCCACGGCGACGGGCTCGACGGCCAGGGCCACTACGCCCACGCGTTCAACCCCGCGCCGCTCAACTTCCGGGACAACGGCACGATCGCACAGCTCACCGAGAGCTTCGTCTTCTGGCGCATCGCCAAGGGCGGCCCGGGCCTGCCGCGGGAGGGCACGCCCTGGAACTCGGCGATGCCCGCGTGGGAGGACTTCCTGACCGAGGAGGAGATCTGGGCGGTCACGATCTTCCTCTACGAGCAGACCGGCTGGCACCCGCGCACGTGGCACGAGGCGGGAGGAGGGGCGCACTGATGGGGGCGAGGGCGAGGGCGCCAGGCGTGGTCTGCGTTCGCGGCGGCGTGCGTCCGCTCTCGCTGCCGGACGCGCCGGGAGCGAGCGAGGATCGCTCGTGTTCTCCGGCGATGCCGTCCCGGTACGCCCGCGGCGCGGGTGCTCAGCGGATCCAGTGCACCCAGCCTACCCTGCGCACCCTGCGCACCCTGCGCACACCGCGCACACTGTGGACGCGAACCTTCCCAGCCGGCCTCATCGCCACCTCCCTTGCCCTCGCCCTTGCCCCCGCCCCCGCCCGGGGCCAGGGCGCGGGGCAGGGGCAGGAGCATCCGGGCAAGGCCGCCTATGACCGGTGGTGCGCAGGCTGCCACGGCATCGACGGCCGCGGCGATGGCGAGGCGGCGGCTTACATGCTGCCGCGGCCGCGGGACTTCACGCGCGCGCTCTACCAGATCCGCAGCACGCCGAGCGGCGAGCTCCCCACGGATGAGGACCTCATGCGCGTGATCGACGAGGGGATGCCCGGGACCGCGATGCCGGGCTGGCGCACGCTCCTCAGCCGATCCGAGCGCGAGGCGATCGTGGACTACATCAAGACGTTCTCGCCCTTCTTCGCGCAGGGCGAGGCGCCGCAGCCCATCGAGTTCGGCCGCGCACCGCGTGCGACCGAGGAGGCGCTGCGCGAGGGTCGCGAGTTCTACCAGCGCATCGAGTGCTGGAAGTGTCACGGCGAGGCAGGGCGAGGAGACGGGCCTTCGGCGCCCACGCAGGAAGACGACGCCGGCTTCCCCATCCGGCCCGCCGACCTCACGGAGAACTGGCACTTCAACGGCGGAGGCACGGTCGAGGACATCTACCGGCGGCTCCGCACCGGGCTGGACGGCACGCCCATGCCGTCGTTCAGCGACCTGCTCGACGCCGGCTACATGACGGAAGAGCAGCTCTGGAACCTCGCGCACTACGTCCGCAGCCTCTCGCCACCGGAGCCGCCGCGGGTGCGCGACGTGATCCGCGCAGCGCGGGTCGAGGGCGCTCTGCCGGCGTCAGTCGATGACAGCGCGTGGGCGGCCGTCGAGCGCTACTACATCCCGCTCGTCGGGCAAATCGTGGTGAAGCCGCGCTGGTTCGCGCCCACGGTGGACGGCGTCTGGGTGCAGGCGCTGCACAACGGCGAGGAGCTGGCGCTGCGGCTCGTGTGGCACGACCCCTCGCAGAGCCCCGACACGGCGTGGCTGGTGTGGCAGCGACGCGTCCTCGAGACGATGGAGCCGCGCGAGGGCGGGCCGCAGCCGGCCGACGGCGCCGCGAGCGCCGCGAGCGCCGTCGGGTCCGCTCCGGCGGCTGCGCCGGACGGACGAGCGGGCGCGGGTGCCGCGACCACGGCGGCCCCGGCGAGCGCCGCCGTATCCGACGAGGCGAGCATCGATCTCGCGCGCCTGCCGGATGCCATCGCGGTGCAGTTCCCTCGAACGATCCCCCGAGGGATGGAGCGGCCCTACTTCCTGATGGGCGACGCGCGCCAGCCCGTCTACCTCTGGCGCTGGCAGAGCGTGACGGCGGCGGGTGCGGGTGGCGCGCAGGACCCGTCGGAGGGGCTCGCGATCGAGGCGACGGCGCGTGGGCTGACGCGCATCGAGCCGCTGCCGCCCACGTCCCAATCCCTGTCCTGGGATGCGACGTTCGACCGCGGCGAGTGGCGGCTCGTGCTCCGGCGCCCGCTGGCGACGGCCGACACGGTGAACCAGCTCCAGTTCCGGCCGGGCGAGCCGATTCCGATCGCGCTGTTCGCGTGGGATGGCTCCAACTCGGAGGAGGGGACGCGGGGCTCGATCGGCACGTGGTACTTCATCTACCTCGACCAGCCCACGCCGGGGACGGTGTACGCGACGCCGGTCGTCGCGGCGGTCCTGACGGCTGGGCTCGGGCTGGTGGTGGTGGCGCGTGCGCAGAGACGCGAAAGGAGCGGGGGCAGCAGCGTGTGAATCCCATCCTCAGGGAGGCGACGATGTTCGAGCTGCGCGACTCGGTGGTGGTGCTCTCCGCTGGGCTGCTGTTGGCGGGCTGCGGCGCCGGCGATAGCGCCGGGGGCGGCGGGGCTGCCGCGGCGAGCGAGGAGACGGCGGCGCCAGCGGCCGTGGTGGATCCGACGACCGTCGGGACGATCAGCGGGCGCATCGCGTTCGAGGGCACGCCGCCCGCCGGGAAGCCGATCGACATGAGCGAAGAGCCGACGTGCGCGGCCAAGCACCCGGGCGGCGCGCGCACGGAGGAGGTCGTCGTGGACGGGAGCGGCGGGCTGAAGAACGTCTTCGTCTACATCAAGGAGGGGTTGAGCGGCGGGCCTTATCCCCCACCCACGGGCTCGCCCGTGCTTGACCAGAACGGCTGCGTCTACGAGCCACATGTGCTGGGCCTGCGCGTGGGGCAGCGCCTGACGATCCGAAACAGCGACGGCCTGCTGCACAACATCAACGCGAAGCCCACGGCCAACCGCACGTTCAACATCAGCCAGCCGACGAACATGGAGACCACGCGCTCGTTCGCGGTGCCGGAGATCATGATCCCCGTCGAGTGCGACGTGCACGGCTGGATGCGGGCGTACATCGGCGTGGTGGACCATCCGTACTTCGCCGTCAGTGCGGCCGATGGGACTTTCCAGATCGCGAACGTGCCCCCGGGCACCTATACGATCGAGACCTGGCACGAACGCTACGGCACGCAGACGGTGCAGGTCACCGTCGCGGCACAGCAGACGGCCGAGGTGCAGGTGACGTACCGGGACCAGATGGCGCAGAACGCGGTCGTCCCGCTGGGCCAACCGATCCACCTGCATGACCATCCGGCCGGCGCCCGCGCCGGCGCGGCGGAGGGCGGCCGCTGAGAGCCGGCCGCCCGCGCCGTGACCCCGACCCCTCGGGCGAGAGGAGGCAGGGCCCATGAACTGGTCGTTGCCGGAGAACGTCTCCACGTTCGGAGCGCAGGTCGACTCCATCTACTACCTGATCCTCGGGATCACGGCCGTCATCTTCTTCGCGGTCGAGGCGCTGCTCGTCTACTTCCTCGTCCGTTACCGGCACAGGGAAGGGCGCAAAGCGGCCTACATCCACGGCAACACCCGCGCGGAAGTGATCTGGACGCTGGTCCCGTTCCTGATCATCCTCTTCATCGCGTTCCGGAGCCGGACGGTGTGGCTGGAGGTCAAGGATCCGGAACGCATGCCGCCGGGCGCGCTGGAGCTGCGGGTCGCGGCGAAGCAGTTCGAGTGGAACGTCACCTATCCCGGGCCCGACGAGCGGCTCGGCACGGCCGACGACTTCGTTCGCCGCGGCCAGTTACGGATCCCCGTCAACCGGCCCGTCCGCGTCACGCTCGCGTCGGAGGACGTGATCCACTCCTTCTTCCTGCCGGAATTCCGGGTCAAACAGGACGCCGTCCCGGGAATGGAGATCCCGGTCTGGTTCCAGGCCACACGCACCGGAGAGTTCACGCTGGGCTGCGCCGAGCTGTGCGGCCTGGGCCATTACCGCATGCGAGGCACGGTCACCGTGCAGACCGCCGAGGAGTTCGCCGCGTGGCAGCGTGAGCAGTCGCGAGCCGGCCTTGCTGCAGCCAACTGACCGCGCCCGACCGAGACCGAGAGGATGCCCATGAGCACGATCGCCATACCGCAGGCCGGCGTACACGCCGTGCACCGCGATGAACGCTCCTTCATCCGCAAGTACATCTTCTCGACGGACCACAAGATCATCGGCATTCAGTTCCTGCTGATGAGCCTCCTCTTCCTCCTGGTGGGAGGCCTGCTCGCCCTGACCATGCGCTGGCAGCTCGCCTGGCCCGGGCGGCCGATTCCCGGCGGCGGCATCCTGCCGGACACCATGGCGCCCGACGGGATCATCTTGCCCGAGTTCTACAACTCGCTCGTCACCATGCACGGCACGTTCATGATCTTTTTCGCGATCATGCCGCTGCTGGTGGGCGTGTTCGCCAACTACCTGATCCCGCTCCAGATCGGCGCGCCGGACATGGCGTTTCCGCGCCTCAACATGATGTCCTTCTGGACCTCGGTGCCGGCCGGCATCCTCATGCTCGCCAGCTTCTTCGTCGAGGGCGGCGCGGCGGCCGCGGGCTGGACCTCCTACGCGCCGCTCTCCGCCGTTCCCGAGTACAGCGGCGTCTCCACGGGACAGCAGCTCTGGTGCCTGAGCCTGATCATCCTGGGCTTCTCCTCCCTCATGGGCGCCGTGAACTACATCACGACGGTGATCAACATGCGGGCGCCGGGCATGACCTGGTTCCGGCTCCCCCTGCCGGTCTGGGCCCTCTTCATCACGGCTATCCTGGTCCTGCTCGCCATCCCCATCCTGACCGGGGCGCTGATCCTCCTCTACTTCGATCAGGTCCTGGGCACGGGGTTCTACCTGCCGGAGCGCGGAGGGCAGCCGCTGCTGTGGCAGCACCTCTTCTGGTTCTTCGGCCACCCCGAGGTCTACATCCTGATCCTGCCGGCCATGGGGATGGCCTCCGAGATCATCGCCAACGGCGCACGCAAGCCGATCTTCGGCTACCACGCCATGGTGATCGCGATCTGCGCGATCGCGTTCCTGGGCTGGATCGTGTGGGGCCACCACATGTTCCAGAGCGGGATGAACCCGATGCTCGGCTCGACGTTCATGTTCACGACCATGATCATTGCGGTGCCCAGCGCGATCAAGACGTTCAACTGGCTGGCGACGCTATGGAAAGGCGACATCCACTTCACCGTCCCGATGCTGCACGCGCTGGCCTTCGTCGCCATGTTCGTGATCGGCGGGCTGTCCGGCGTGTTCATGGCATCCACGGCGGTAGACATCTACATCCATGACACGTACTTCATCGTCGCGCACATCCATTACGTCCTCTTCGGCGGCAGCCTGTTCGCGATCTTCGGCGCGATCACGTACTGGTTCCCGAAGATGTTCGGGCGGATGATGCACGTGGGCCTGGGCAAGGTCCACTTCTTCCTCACCTTCATCTTCTACAATCTGACCTTCTTCCCCATGCACCAGCTCGGGCTGGGGGGCATGATGCGGCGGCTATACGACCCGACGCAGTACGCCCACCTCCAGCCCCTCCAGGAGCTGAACCAGTTCGTGACGATCAATGCGCTGCTGCTCGGCGCGGTGCAGCTCCTCTTCGTCGCAAACTTCATCTGGAGCATGTTCAGGGGGAAGCGCGCCGAGATGAATCCGTGGCGAGCCAACTCACTCGAATGGTCCGTCCCCTCGCCGCCGCCGCATGGCAACTTCGCGGTCACGCCGATCGTGTACCGCGGGCCCTACGAGTACAGCTCGCCCGAGTCGGACGAGGACTATCTGCCGCAGGATCGGCCGCCGGCCGCCCGACCCGTGCCGGCGCCGGACCTGGTCCCCGCCCATTAGCGCGGGGGCGTGTCCGGAGCGATGGCCGAGGAGGAGGCGTGGGCGGCGAACGCTCGGCGACCGCAGACGCCTGGGCGGCGAACGCACGGAGCTGGGGTCGGCCATGGCGTCGACTCCGTCGGCCGGATCGATTCGCCGGCGAATACGGGGCCACGCGAGCGACGGTACCGGCGCTACGCGATCGCGGCGCCGGCCCGCCGGCGAATGCAGAGGGCGTGGGCGTCGGCACCGGCAACGGCGGAGCGCGGCGTCTGGGGCCCGGCCCGTGAGCCGTCCGCCTGCCCGACGCCTCTGAGGACTCTTGAGGAGAGGAGGGCGATCGATGAGCCATGCAGGCGCGGTGGCGGTGTCCGCCCGGCAGCCGATGCCGGGGATGGGCGTCTACAACCAGAAGCTCGGGATGTGGGTGTTCCTGCTGTCCGAGGTGATGTTCTTCACGAGCCTGATCGGCAGCTACATCATCCTGCGGTTCGCCCAGCCCGAGGCGTTCGCGGCGCCGGGCGAGGTGCTGAACGTGCCCCTGACGGCGCTCAACACCTTCATCCTGATCTGTAGCAGCGTGACGATGGTGAAGGCGTTCGCCGCGATCGAGCTGGGCAACCAGAAGGGGCTGCGGCTCTGGCTGCTGGCCACGATCGCGCTGGGCACGGTCTTCCTGAGCATCCAGGGGATCGAGTACTACAAGCTGGCGCACGAGGGGTTCGTGCCGATGGCCGCTTCCTACGCTGCAGTCGGCCGCGACGGCGTCGGCCCCGTGCTGGGCGCCCCCGTGTACGGCTTCACGTTCTACACGATGACCGGGTTCCACGGCGCCCACGTCACGATCGGCGTCCTGTGCCTGTTGTTCACGACCTGGCGCGCGTTCCGGGGCGCGTACACGGCGGAGAGCCACGGCGGCGTGGAGATCATGGGCCTGTACTGGCATTTCGTGGATCTGGTTTGGATCATCCTGTTCACGATCGTCTACCTCATCTAGCACGCGGCGCGTCCCGAGTCGCCTCTCCGGGAGGAGGACGCCGACATGGAAACCACGAGGAAGCAGCCGAACTACGTGATGGTCTGGGCCGGGCTCGCGGCACTGACGGTCGTCGAGGTGCTGGTCGCCTTCATCGCCGCGCTCCCGAAAGAGATCCTGATCGTCATCCTCATCGGGCTCGCGGTGTGGAAGGCGCTGCTGGTGGCGATGTACTACATGCACCTGAGGTTCGAGCCGCGGCGGCTGGCGCTCATGGCGGCATCGCCGCTGCCGCTGGCGGCGATCCTGGTCCTGGCCGTCCTGGCGGAGAGGTTCTGAGCGGATGGACGCGACGGTCGGTAGGGACAGGGTCGCGGGCGCCGGCCCGGGCGCGGGGCCCTGCGAGGCGCGGCAGGGCCCGGCGAGCTGGCGAGACTTCGTCGAGCTGACGAAGCCGGGCATCACGCGGCTGGTCCTGCTGACGACGGGTGTCGGCTACTACCTCGCCGGGCGCGAGGCGCCGGATCTCGCCGGCCTGGTCCACACCCTCGTCGGGGCGGGGCTTGTGGCGAGCGGGACGAACGCGCTGAACCAGTACCTCGAGCGGGATGTGGACGCGCGGATGCTGCGGACGCGCACGCGTCCGCTCCCGGCGGGCCGGATGCAGCCGCGGGAGGCGCTGGTGTTCGCGTCGTCCATCTCGGCCGTCGGGCTGGTCTGCCTGCTCGTGCTCGTCGGCGCGCTGCCCGCACTGCTCGTGGGGCTGAGCCTGGCGGGCTACGCGTTCGTGTACACGCCGCTGAAGCGGCGCACATCGCTCGCGACGATGGTCGGGGCCGTGCCGGGCGCGCTCCCGATCCTGGCCGGGTGGGTCGCCGGCGGCGGTGACCTCGGCCCGGCGGGCTGGGCGCTCTTCGCCATCCTGTTCCTCTGGCAGTTCCCGCACGTCCTGGCGCTGGGCTGGCTCCACCGGGAGGACTACGCGCGCGGCGGGCTGCGGATGCCGAGCGTGGAGGACCCCGACGGGCGGGCCACGGCGCTGCAGGCCGTGAACTACGGGCTGATGCTGGTGCCGGTCAGTCTGCTCCCGAGCGTGCTGGGCGTGACCGGCGGTACGTATCTCGCGGGGGCGCTGGTGCTGGGGCTCGCGTTCCTGGTTACGAGCGGCCTGTTGCTGGTGCGGTGCACGCGGGCGGGCGCGCGGCGGCTCTTCTTCGCCTCGGTAGTGTACTTGCCAGCGTTGTTGGGGTTGATGGTGCTGGACAAGATCCCGAGCTGAGCGGCGCGGCGCCGGTTCGCCGGCACCGGCTGCGATGGCGATGGCCGAGCTGATCCCTTCAGTCGTCGCGCACCTGCCTCACGTCAACGCCGCGCTCAACGCCGCGAGCGCCCTGGCGCTCTCTGCGGGCTGGATCTTCATCCGGCGGGGCCGCATCGGTGCGCATCGCGCCTGCATGTTGACCGCCGCCGGCATGTCGGCCCTGTTCCTGGCCTCGTATCTGCTGTACCACGCGCACGTCGGGTCGATCAGGTACCAGGGACAGGGTTGGATGCGTACGCTGTACTTCGCGATCCTGGGGTCGCATACCGTGCTCGCGGCACTGGTCGTGCCCATGGTGCTGCTCACGTTGCGCCGGGCGCTGCGGCGCCAGTTCGATCGGCACCGCACGCTGGCGCAGTGGGTGCTGCCGACCTGGCTGTACGTGTCGGTGACGGGTGTGGCGGTCTACGTACTCCTCTATCGAATCGGATGAGGTCATGGACCACGGTCTCATGACCGGCATGTTCTGGGGCGGGGTGCTCCTGATGGCCGTGCCGGTGCTCGCCGGCCTGACCCTGGGCGGGTTCCTCCTGTACAGGCATTGGGGCGGCCGCGGTTCCGGTCCGGGGGAGCGTGCCGGGAGGAGCTGACCCGGCCCGCCGGACGCGAACCTTCGTCCAGAAGGAGGCAGCCATGCGGCGACCCGGCAGCATCGTGATTCGCGGAGGGGCGGCGGGCATTCTGGCGGCGACGGCTCTGGCGCTGTGGTTCCTCCTCGTGGACGCCCTGGAGGGGAGGCCGCTGTACACCCCGGCTTTCCTGGCCACTTTGGTGCTGGGGCGGGAGCAGGTGCAGGTGAGCGCCGGCCTGGTCGCGCTGTACACGATCGTCCATTACCCGGTCTTCACCGCCCTGGGAATCTTGATGGCGGTCCTCCTGCCGAAGTTCAGGGCAGCCCCGAGCCTGCTCCTCGGCGCCGTCCTCGGCTTCCTCCTCTTCGACGTCGCCTTCTATGTCGGCCTCGCCCTGACGGGCGTGGACGTGGTGGACATCCTGGGCTGGCCGGAGGTCCTGGCCGGCAACGTGATCGCGGGCATCGTCCTCATGGGCGCGCTGCGCCTGACCCACGCGGCGCCAGGCGCGAGCTGGGTCGAGATGCTCGCGCACCATCGCATCATCCGCGAGGGCGTCATCGCCGGCCTGCTGGGTGCTGGCGTCGTCGCCCTGTGGTTCTTCGTGAGCGACGCGGCCACGGGCCGCCTCCTCTTCACGCCCGCGGCCCTGGGCTCCGCCCTGTTCTACGGCGCGAGCGACGTCGCGGCGGTGCGCATCGATGCCATCACCGTCCTCGGCTACACGTTCCTGCACGTCGCCGCGTTCCTGGTCGCGGGGTTGATCGCGGCCGGGCTCGCGGTCGAGGCGGAGGAGCACCCGCCGCTGCTGCTCGCGTTCGTCCTGCTCTTCGTCACCTTCGAGACGCTGTTCATCGGGTTGATCGCGCTCGTCGCCTCGTGGCTGCTCGACGCGATCGCGTGGTGGACGATCGCGGCGGCCAACATCCTCGCGGCCATCGCGATCGGCATCTTCCTGTGGCGCGAGCACCCGGCGCTCCGGCGCGTGCTGAGCGACCGGGAGCACCCCCTGGAGGAGCCGGTCTAGGCAACCACGGCTCGAGAGCAAAGAACGGAGCCCGGCGAGGACATCGCCGGGCTCCGTTGCGTTCTGACAGCCGGGTGCCGCCGTCGCCGTTTCCCCGAAGGGCCGCCCGCGGAACGAGCGTGGCGGGAGCCCCATCGATGGAGCTCCTCCGAGGGAGCCCTGCCGACGAAACCCTGCCGACCGATCGCTGCCGAGGGAGCACTGGCGGCGGAAACCTGGCGACGCAGTCCTGCTGCCGGCGCCCCGCCGCCGCCCTCACTTCCCCGCGGGCAGCTTCAAGAAGCGCCGCAGGTGCCGCAGGTAGTACGCCAGCCCGGCGCCCAGGACCCCGAAGGTGGCCGCGAGCACCAGCGCGAGCGCGTCTCCGCCGCGGCGGTACGCCACGGCCTCCCACACGGCGAATCCCAGGCAGAACGCGATCCCGCATGTGATCAGGAACCGGTGGAATGGGATCAGGGAAGACATGGGCGCCCCCGGGTGAGTGTGTGGGTAGGCCCGCGCCGTCCGGCCCATGGCCCGTCGGGCTGCCTCTCCGGTCCTTGCGCACGTCGCGCCGCGGCCAACCGAAGGAGATCGCCCCTGTGGCCGACGGGAAGGCGAGCGTGCCAGGCACCAGCATGAACGGCCTGACCGCCTGCCGCGCCGGGAGTACGGCGCGCAGCCGATCAGGCCACCGGCATTGGATGTCGAAGCGGGTCCGGGAGGCGGCGCCGTCGCCATGCAGCGGTGCGAGCGCCGCCGCCATCGTCGTTCCGAGCTACCGGTATACCGGCAGCACCTTGAACAGCAGGATCAGCCCGATGATGACCACCATGGCCAGACTCAACGGCGCCAGGAACACGCCGCTGAAGATCCGGCTGTCGAACTTCAGGTGCATGTAGAACATCACGACCAGGGAGAACTTCCCGGCCGAGAGCACCAGCAGGATCGGCGCCAGCGCCGGCTGGAGCGCCGGAATGTAGAAGACCGCGACCTCGGCAGCCGTGATGATCGCAAGGACCACCGCCACCAGCGTGTAGGTCTTCCAGGTCACGTGGGGGTGCGCGCCGTGCTCGATCTCCTGTCCCGCGGCGCCTTGCGCTTCCGCTCGCATGCCGTCCCCTTCCCTACTGGAGCAGATAGATGAGCGTGAAGATCGCGATCCAGACCACGTCGACGAAGTGCCAGTACAGGCCCGCGATCTCGACCTTGAGCGCGTCGCGTGGGGTGAGCCGGTTCCGCAGGGCCATGACCCACAGGATGCTCAGCCAGATCACCCCCACGGTGACGTGCGCTCCGTGGAACCCGGTCAGGATGAAGAACGTCGAGCCGAACAGGTTCGTCGAGAGCGTCAGCCCGTGGCGATAGAACTCGGTGAACTCGTAGGCCTGGAACCCGAGGAACGTGGCGCCGAGCCCGGCCGTCATGGCGAGCCAGATCAGCGCCTGCTTGCGGCTGCCGTTCTGCACGCCCGCCAGCGCCAGCACCATCGCGAAGCTGCTCATGAGCAGCACGAAGGTGCTGATCGTGGTGAGCGGGATGTTCAGGATCTCATGGGGGTACGGGCCGACGACGCTCGCCCCCTTGTAGACCATGTAGGTCGAGATCAGCGAGCCGAAGAACAGCGTCTCGGACCCGATGAACGTCCAGAATCCGAGCTTCCAGGTCGGCAGCCCGGTCGCGGTCTCGTGCGT
>DATCLK010000095.1:0-1654 GCA_036563975.1 Longimicrobiales bacterium
CCGTGTACTCCGGCGGCAGCACGACGCGGCCGTCGCGATACCAGTCGTCGTCGCGCGTGGGCTCGGTGCCCGGGAGGAACCACTCGACGGTGGACGGGCACCCGTTCGTCGCGCGCAGCCCAGAGACGAGACAGATCGGCACGGCCGTGGCGCCGACGCTCTCGGGCGTGGGCAGGTGCCCGGGCGGGTAGCGCCGCGCGACGCGGAGCACGGACCGGTAGAGGAGCGGGCCCGCGCCGCTGATCCCGCTCACGCCCCGCATCGGCCGGCCGGTGAAGTCCCCGACCCAGACCGCGACGGTGAACCCACCCGTCACCGCCACCGCCCAGTTGTCCGTGAAGTGGCGGCTCGTCCCGGTCTTCGCGGCCGCAGGGAACGGGAAGTCGAGCGGTGTCTCCACGCCGAACCCCGGGATCCGGGCGACTGGGTCGCTCAGGATGTCGAGCACGAGCGCCGCGGCGCCCGCGGAGAGGAACCGCCGGCCCTCCTCGGCCGCGGCTGGCACCGGCGCATCGTCCACCGCTTCGAGCCACCGCACCGGGCGCCAAACGCCGCCGTTTGCGAGCCCGCGATAGGCGTTCGCCAGCTCGAGGAGCGTGACGTCGCCGTTCCCCAGCGCGAGGCCGAGACCGTAGTGGTCCGCGGACTGATCGAGCGACTTGAACCCGGCATCGTGGAGCGTGGCCAGGAACGCGCCGACGCCGAGGCGGTGGGCCAGCTCGACGGCCGGGACGTTGAGCGAGCTCGCGAGTGCG
This sequence comes from Longimicrobiales bacterium, assembly GCA_036563975.1. Taxonomy (GTDB): domain Bacteria; phylum Gemmatimonadota; class Gemmatimonadetes; order Longimicrobiales; family RSA9; genus RSA9. The sequence continues at coordinate 756 of DATCLK010000095.1, forward strand.
ACCCGGGCGCGGACCGGGCCGCGGAACCGGCGGTCGTAGTTGCGCGGGCGGTACGGCCCCGTCGTCGTCTCGTAGGTGCGCGGCACGTCCGGCAGCACGGTCGCGGCGGTGTACCCGCGGTCGAACGCGAGCCCGTAGAGGAACGGCTTGAGCGTGGACCCCGGCTGGCGCCGCGAAACGACCATGTCGACCTGCCCGTCGGCGTCGGCGAAGAAGTCGGGCGAGCCGACCCAGGCCAGGATCGCGCCGGTCTGGTTCTCCAGGACAACGGCCGCCGCGTGCCTTGCCCCGCGCTCCTCGAGGCGCGCGACGGTGTGCCGGACCTCGGCCTCGAGCTCCTGCTGGAGCGCGAGGTCGAGCGTCGTGCGCCAGGTGCCCGTGGGGGCGACGTCGCCTTCGGCCCGGAGCAGGAGCTGCGTCGTGAAGTGCGGCGCGAGAAAGCTCGCGGGCGCGGCGTTCGCGCCGACGGGCTCCTCACGCGCCCGGGCGACGTCCTCCGGGCGGGCGAAGCCGAGCGCGGTCATGCGGTCGAGGACGCGGTCGCGGCGCTCCCGGGCGCGCGCCGGGTCGACGAGCGGGTTGTCCCGCGACGGCGCGCGGGCGAGCCCGGCGAGGAGCGCGGCCTGGCCGAGGCTCAGGTCCCTGGCTGAGCGGCCGAAGTAGAGCCGCGCCGCGGCTTCGACGCCCACGGCGCCCTGGCCGAGCGGGACGCGGTTCAGGTACTGCTCCAGGATCGTCGCCTTGTCGAGGTGCGCCTCCAGGCGGAGCGCCCACAGCGCCTGCGCGAGCTTCCCGGGCCAGGAGCGCGGCGTCGGCCGGAGCAGCCGGGCGGTCTGCATCGTCAGCGTGGAGGCGCCCGAGACGACGCGCCCGGCGGCGAGGTTGTCGCGCAACGCCCG
>DATCLK010000096.1:0-15614 GCA_036563975.1 Longimicrobiales bacterium
CTGCCGCCCTCGCGCATCTTCCGGCTCGGCGACAAGGACAACTTCTGGCAGATGGGCGAGACCGGGCCGTGCGGCCCGTGCTCGGAGATCCACTTCGACCTGCGGCCCGCGGACCGGCGCGGCAAGGACCTCAGCCTCGAGGAGTTCATCGCGTGCGGCGAGCGCGGCGAGTTCCTCGAGCTGTGGAACCTCGTCTTCATGCAGTACGACCGCCGCGCCGACGGCGAGCTCGAGCCGCTCCCCGCTCCCTCCATCGATACGGGAGCCGGCCTCGAGCGGCTCGCATCGGTGCTCCAGGGCGTCTACTCGAACTACGAGACCGATCTCTTCGTCCCGCTGATCGAGCGCGCCGTGCAGACCGTCGGCCAGCGGTTCGACCCGGCCGCGCCGAGCGCCACCTCCTTCCGCGTGCTCGCGGACCACGCGCGCGCCGTCGCGTTCCTGCTCGCGGACGGCGTGTTCCCCTCCAATGAGGGGCGGGGCTACGTGCTGCGGCGTATCCTGCGCCGCGCCGTCCGGCACGCGTGGCTGCTGGGCCGGCGCGAGCCGACGCTGGTGGACGTGGTGGATGAGGTCGTGGCCCGCATGGGCGATGCGTACCCCGAGCTGCGCGAGCGGCACGACCACATCCTCGACACCACGCGCCTCGAGGAGGAGCGCTTCCTCCAGACCATTGATGCCGGGATGGAGCGCTTCGACGAGATCGCGCCCGAGCTCTCGCCGGAGGAGCGCGGCGCCGTGGACGCCGGCCTGCGCCCGCGCCCCGTGATCCAGGGCGCCGAGGCGTTCCGGCTCTACGACACGTACGGCTACCCGCTGGACCTGATCGAGCTCATGGCGCGCGAGCGCGGCTACGCCGTGGACCTCGCCGGGTTCGAGGCCGCACTCGAGGAGCAGCGGGAGCGGTCGCGGGTCGCACACCAGGCGCGCGCCGCCGAGAGCGGCGAGGCCTCCGCGCTCGCCGCCGGCTGGGAGGAGCTCGTCCCCGACCCGGAGCAGCGCTTCGTCGGTTACGAGCGCACGGCGCTCGAGACGGACGTTCTCGCCTACCGCCGCGAGAACGGGCGCCTCGCGCTGCAGCTCCGCGAGAACCCGTTCTATGTGGAGGCGGGCGGCCAGGTCAGTGACCGCGGCGTGGTCGAGGGCGCGGGCTGGCGCATGGTGGTGGACGACGTGCGCCGCGTCGCCGGCCGCGTCGCCGTGCTGGGCGATGTCGAGGGCGAATTCCCCGGCGGGCGCGGGCCGTTGCGGGTGTATGCCGCCGTCGAGCAACCCACGCGTCACGACACGGAGCGCAACCACACGGCGACGCACCTGCTGCACGCGGCGCTGCGCAAGGTGCTGGGCACGCACGTGGTGCAGCGCGGCTCGCTGGTCGCACCGGACCGGCTGCGCTTCGACTTCTCGCACCCGCGGCCCCTGACCGCGTCGGAGATCCGTCAGGTCGAGGAAGAGGTCAACCGCGCCATCTTCGACGACCAGGACGTCTGCGTGGATTACATGGGATACCGGGAGGCCGTGGAGCGCGGCGCCATGGCCCTGTTCGGCGAGAAGTACGGCGAGGTGGTCCGCGTCATCTCGGTGCCCGGCGTCAGCGCCGAGCTGTGCGGCGGCACTCACGTCCGCCACACGGGCGAGATCGGCATGCTGCGCATCGTGAGCGAGACCGGCGTGGCCGCGGGCGTGCGGCGCATCGAAGCGGTCACGGGCCCCGCTGCGTACGCGCGCGCGGTCGAGCACGAGGATACGCTGCGTCAGGCTGCGGCTCTGCTGCGCACGTCGCCGGAGACGGTGCTCCGGCGAATCGAGCAGCTCCTCGAGGAGAAGCGCGAGCTCGAGCGCCGGCTGGAGCGCGCGCTGGCGGGTGGCGCGGCAGATCGCGTCGGTGAGCTGGTCGCGCGCGCGGTCGCGGTGGACGACACACGGGTGGTCGCGGGCGAGGTCGAGATCGCGACGACCGACGAACTGCGCGTGCTGGGCGACCGCCTCCGCGAGCGGCTGGGGAGCGGCGTCGCCGTGCTCGCCGGCCGGCTGAACGATCGCGTCTCCCTGCTCGCCGTCTCGACGGACGACCTGATCGGCCGCGGCGTGCGTGCGGACCGTGTGGTCCGCGAGGTCGCCGCCCTGACCGGCGGCTCGGGCGGCGGGCGGCCGCACATGGCGCAGGGCGGCGTGGGCGACCCGGCCCGGGTCAAGGAGGCGCTGGCCCGTGCGCCGGAGATCGTGCGCGCCCTGATCGCGGGGGAAGCATGACGGGGCCCGGCTCGGCCGCGCCGGCCCGGGCGTGGCTCGCCGCGCGCGAGCCGCGCGCGCCGGAGCGGCTACTGGCGCGCATGGATGCTGCGCTGGTTGGCCGGACCGAGTCTGAGATCCCGGAGGCGCTCGCGGGCGCGGCGTTCTCCTGCCTGCGCGCCGCGCTGGCGGGGGGCGCGGATCGCTCCGCGGCGTGGGACCTGCTCGCCGCGGACGCGCTCCTGACGTACGCGTGCGAAGCTGCCGCGGAGCGAGGGCCGGACGGGCTCGACGCGCTCGGTCGCGTGGTGTCCCCCGAGCGTTTCATGCAGCTCCTGGCCGGTACCACCGATGAAGAGCCCGACCGTCACTGAGGTCGCCGAGCATCTCCAGGCGCTGGCGTCGCTCGCGGACCGCGTGGCGCGCGAGATGGCGGGCGAGATCGCGGAGGTCGCCGAGCTCGTGCTGCACGCCCTCGTGGGCGGCGGGAAGCTGCTCTTTTGCGGGAACGGCGGCTCGGCCGCGGACGCGCAGCACCTTGCCGCCGAGTACGTGGTCCGCTTCCGCCGTTCGCGCCTGCCCTTCGCCGCGATCGCGCTGACCACGGACACGTCCGTGCTCACCGCCGCGTCCAACGACTTCGGGTTCGAGCAGGTCTTCGCGCGCCAGGTGCGCGCGCTCGCGCGGCCCGGCGACGTGTTGTTCCTGCACTCGACTTCCGGTGAGTCGCCCAACCTGCTCGAGGCGGCGCGCGCCGCCTCGGCCGCCGGCGTCCGCACCGTGGCCCTGCTCGCGCGCGGCGGCGGCCGGCTCCGCGAGCTGGTGGACCGCGCCATCGTGCTGCCGACGGACAGCGTCGCGCACGCCCAGGAGCTGCACCTTGCCATCGGCCACGCGATCTGCGAGATCGTCGAGAGCCGGCTCGCCACCGAACCCGGCGGTGAGTACTGATTGGATGGAGAAGCAGGCATGCTGGCGATCGACCTGAGGGGCAGGCGCGCCGTCGTCACCGGCGGGTCACGCGGCATCGGGCGTGCGACCGCGCTGCTGCTCGCCCGTGCGGGCGCGGACGTGGGGATCTCTTTCCATACGCGGGAAGATGCCGCCCACGCCACCGCAGCGGACCTGGAGCGGCTGGGTGTGCGTGCGTGGGCGGAGCAGGGCGACCTGGCGGACCCGAACGCTGCGGAGCGGCTCATCGCCCGCGCGGTGCGCGAGTTCGGCGGCCTGGATATCCTGATCGGCAACGCAGGCATCTGGCCGCCCGAGGACACGCCGATCGAGCGGCTGGCGACGGACCAGTGGCGCCGCACGATGGCGGTCAACCTGGATGCCGTCTTCTACACGACGCGCGCCGCGGCGCGCGTGATGGGCGCGGGCGGGCGCATCGTGCTCGTCAGCTCCACCGCGGGCCAGAGGGGCGAGGCCGGGCACGCGGATTACGCAGCGACCAAGGGCGCCGTGATCTCGTTCGTCAAGAGCATTGCAGTCGAGCTCGCCCCCCGGGGCATCACCGTGAACTGCGTGGCGCCTGGCTGGGTCGACACCGAGATGTGCGCTGTCCCGTTCGCGGGCGGTGGGCGCGAGCGCATCGCGGTGAGCATCCCGCTCGGTCGTGTTGCCTCGGCCGAGGACGTGGCAGGGCCGATCGTCTTCCTGTGCTCGGATCTCGCGCGGCACATCACGGGCGAGATCCTCAACGTCAATGGCGGGGCGGTGCTCTGTGGCTGAGGCGACGAAGGGCGGTCGCCCGGTCGTGGCGGCCCGTGCTCGGCTCGTGGCGCCCGGGTAATCCGGTCGTGCCCATGGACCTCCACCCGCCCCCCGCGGTGCGCGAGATCGCGCGGCGGCTCGAGGACGCGGGGTACGAGACCTGGGCGGTGGGCGGGGCCGTGCGCAACGCGGTCCTCGGCCTCCCTCCCGGTGACTGGGACCTCGCGACCCGCGCTCGCCCGCCGGAAGTGCGGCGCCTGTTTCGCCGCACCGTGCCGATCGGCATCGAGCACGGCACCGTTGGCGTGCTCGGCCGGGACCGCGTGCTCTACGAGGTCACGACGTTCCGCCGCGACGTGGAGACCACGGGGCGCCACGCTGTCGTCGAGTTCGCGGACTCCATCATCGAGGACCTCGCGCGCCGCGACTTCACCTGTAACGCGCTGGCGTGGCATCCGCTCCGCGGCGAGCTGCTCGATCCCTTCTCGGGCCTGGACGACCTGCGTGCCGGCTGGCTGCGCACGGTCGGCGCGCCGGCCGAGCGCTTCGCCGAGGACTACCTGCGCGTGCTGCGCGCACTGCGTTTCGCCGGGCGTTTCCGCCTCGCCATCGAGCCACGGACCTGGGAGGCCCTGGTCGCGGCGACCCCAAACCTGACGCGCCTCTCCGCGGAACGCATCCGCGAAGAGCTGTGGAAGATCCTCGCCGGCACCTGGCGCGCTTCCGCGGCCCTCGCTCTGTACGCCGCCTCCGGCGCGCTGCGTGTGCTGTATCCCGAGCTCGAGGCCGCCATCGGCCTGCGTGCTCCGGGCGCACGCCACGATGCCTTCACAGAGAGTCTGCTGGCCGTGGATTCGCTGCCACCCACACGCCCCCTGCTGCGCGCCGCCGCACTGCTCGTCGCCGCGGCGCGGGTGGCGGATGCGGGCACGCTGCAAGCAGATCCGGAGGCCGGCGCACGGACGGCCGCGGCGGTGATGCAGCGCCTCAAGGCGTCCAAGGCGGAGACGGAGCGGGTCACGCGGCTGGTTCGCACGCATGGCGATGCGGTCCCGCTCGATGCCGGCGATCCGGCGGTCCGGCGCTGGCTCCGGCGCGTCGGGCCGGACCTCGTGCGCGACCACGCGCGGCTCACCATCGCGTTCTGGCGTGCCCGGTCGGGCGAGGCGCGGCCGCCCATCCCCGCGGCTGTGGGAGCCGACCCGCCGGCCCGTCTCCGCGCCCCCGCCGGCGCCGCGGGTGAGGTGCTCGACCGCTGGCGGCGCGCGAGGGCGGTGTTGCGCACCCGCCCGCCGCTCGCCGTTTCGGACCTCGCGATCGGGGGGCACGAGCTGCGCGCGCTCGGGCTGACGCCGGGACCCCGCTACGGCCGCATCCTGCGCGAGCTCCTGGAGCGCGTGACGGAACGGCCGGAGCTCAACACGCGCGAGGAGCTGCTGAGGATCGTGCGGCAGGAGCTCGGCGCCTGATGCAGGCCGTCCTCTTCGCGACGCTGGTCGGCCTGGCCAACTTGCTGGGCGGGCTCGTGATCACGTTCGGTCTGCGGCGCCGCGCCGGCACGCTCGACGTGCTGGTCGCGTTCGGCGGCGGCTTCATGCTCGCCGTCGCGCTGCTCGAGATGCTGCCCAGCGCCGTCGGCACACCCGGCGCGCTCACCGCGGTGCTCGTCGGCTACCTCGCCGTGCACCTCACCCAGCACACCCTCACGCCGCACTTCCACTTCGGCGAGGAGACGCACCACGATGCCATGGTGTCGCGGCGGGTCGGCGTCTGGGCGTTCGTTGGCCTCGTGCCTCACGCGTTCTTCGACGGCGTTGCCATTGCGAGCGGGTTCCTCGCCGATCGCGACCTCGGCCTCCTCATCTTCGCCGCGGTGATCCTGCACAAGATCCCGACCGGCGTGTCCCTCGCGAGCATCATGCTGGCGAGCGGCAACTCCACCGTGCAGACCGTGGCGGCCGTCGGCGTCGTGAGCGCCTGCACCGTGCTCGGCGCGTTGGCGACGCCCGCATCCTCGTTCCTCGTCAGCTACGGTCTCGCGCTGGCCGCCGGGGTCACGGTCTACGTCGCCGCCTCGAACCTGATCCCCGAGTCCCAGCGCGTGCCGGGCTGGCGAATCCCCGGGGCCGTGTTCCTCGGCGTGCTCGCGTTCTACCTCGTTCGCCTGCTGCTTCCGGGAGGTCACGCATGAGCGAGCCGGACCTCTTCGCCGGCCAGGGAGAGGCTGCGCCCCCGCCGCCCGATACGCCCGATGACGAGCCGACCGCAGCCGCGCCCCTCGCCGCGCGCATGCGGCCTCGCTCGCTGGACGAATTCGTCGGCCAGGAGCACCTCCTCGGCCCGGGGCGCGCGCTCCGCGAGCTGATCGAGAAGGACGCGCCGGGCAGCATCATCCTCTGGGGCCCGCCCGGTAGTGGGAAGACGACCATCGCGCGGATCATCGCGCGGCGCACACGCGCTGCCTTCGTCCCCTTCAGCGCGGTCACGGAGGGCGTCGCGCGCGTGCGTGAGCTGATCCGGGAAGCGGAGGCGCGCCTGCGCGCGACCGGCCGGCGCACCATCCTGTTCTGCGATGAGATCCACCGCTTCAACAAGGCCCAGCAGGATGCCTTCCTGCCGCACGTGGAGGCGGGCACCATCTCGCTGGTCGGCGCCACGACCGAGAACCCATCGTTCGAGGTGATCGGGCCGCTGCTCAGCCGCGCGCGGGTCTTCGTGCTTTCCGCCCTCGAGCCGGCGCACATCGAGACCATCGTGCGCCGTGCGCTCGCGGACGCGGAGCGCGGCCTCGGGGACTGGGGCCTGACCGTGGACGATGACGCCCTCGGCTTGCTCGCCACCGCAGCCGACGGCGATGCGCGTCGCGCGCTCAACACGCTCGAGGCCGCCGCCATGTTGGTCGGCCGCGGCGGGCGGATCACGCGCGCCGTCGCGCGCGAGGCGCTGCAGCACCGGTTCTCGAGGCACGACAAGGCGGGCGAGGAGCACTACAACCTGCTCTCGGCGTACCACAAGTCGCTGCGTGGCAGCGACCCGGATGGCGCGCTCTACTGGATGGCGCGCATGATCGAGGCGGGCGAGGATCCGATGGTCCTGTTTCGGCGCGCGATCGCGATGGCGGCGGAAGACATCGGCCTGGCGGACCCCAACGCGCTCCAGTACGCCGTCGCCGCGCGGGATGCGTTCCACATGCTGGGCCCGCCCGAGGGCTACCTCGCGCTCGCCGACATGACGATCTACCTGGCGACGGCGCCGAAATCGAACACCGGCTATCGCGCGTTGCAGGCGGCGCTCGAGGCGGCGCGCGAGACGCCCGCGGCGCCCGTGCCCTTGCACCTGCGCAACGCGCCGACGGATCTCATGCGCGAGTTGGGGTACGGAAGAGAGTACCGCTACGCGCACGATTCGCCGGATGCGTACATCCCGCAGGATTACCTGCCGGAGGAGCTGCGCGGTCGGCGGTTCTACGTGCCGGGACGCTTCGGCCGCGAGCCGGAGATCGCCGAACGGATGGCGTTCTGGGCGCGGCTGCGCGAGCGCCAGGCCGCCGAGCAGGGTAGGGAATGAGGCGGGCCGTGCGAGCGGGAACACCGCGAGGCCCGGGCGGGTCAGATCTCGCATCGTCGTGGGCGAGCCCGACCGGGAAGAGGTCGCCGCATGCGCGCCGGCGGCGTCCGGTTGACAAGGCGCGCGGGCTGGAGGGCTGATGAAGAGATTGGTGTTCGGATTCATCACGGCGTTGCTCGTCGTGGCGCTGGCGTTCGCGGGCTGTGCGACCGGCCTCCGCGAGCCGGAGGTCCACCTCGCCGGCATCCGCCTCGGTGGGTTGGGGCTGAGGGGCGGGGTGCTGTACGTCCGTCTCAACGTCGTGAATCCAAACAGTTTCGCACTCGAGGCGCTCGGGCTCACATATGACGTGGAGCTGAGCGATCCCGCCGCCGAGCAGGATGGTGGCTGGGTGGACCTCGCAGAGGGCCGGTTCGAGGAGACGGTCCGGGTCGCCGCGCGCGACAGCAGCGTGGTCGAGATCCCGGTGGAGTTCACGTACGCCGGCGCGAGCGCAGCGTTGCGCTCGCTACTGGACAAGGGCACGTTCGACTACCGGGTGCGCGGCGAGATCTCAGTGAGCAAGCCCGTGCGCACCGCGGTTCCGTACCGCCACAGCGGCACGGTGGCGCTGGGCAGGGCCGACTGAGAGGGCCGGGCACACGGCCGCGGGACGCCCGGACCGGCCGCTCAGTGCGTGGGTATCAGGATCTGGTGAACGATCAGGAAAGGAGGGACTCCGCTATCTCGCGCACGATCTCGCTCGAGGTGCCGCGCGAGCGGGCGTTGCTCGTTGGCGCGCCCAGCAAGGACGTCGCGGCCGCCACCGCGTCCGAGCACCTCGAAGAGCTGGCCCGGCTGGCGGACACCGCCGGCGCGGTCGTGGTCGGCATCCTTCAGCAGCGTCTGGACGCTCCGCATCCCAAGTACTACATCGGTGAAGGCAAGGTCCTCGAGCTGCGCGAGCGCGTCAACGAGACCGGTGCCAGCGTCGTGATCTTCGACGAGCAACTGACGCCGGCCCAGGGCAGGAATCTCGAAGCCGCGCTCGGCACCCGCGTGATGGATCGCTCCGAGCTCATCCTGGACATCTTCGCGACCCGGGCGCGCACGTCGGAAGCGAAGATGCAGGTCGAGCTGGCCCAGCTCGAGTACATGCTGCCGCGCCTCAAGCGCATGTGGACGCACCTCTCGCGCATCCGCGGCGGCATCGGTCTGCGGGGGCCTGGCGAGACGCAGCTCGAAACGGACCGCCGCATCATCAGCCGGCGAATCCGGGAGCTGCGCGCGCGGCTGGAGGTCGTGGCCAGGCGCCGCGCAACACAGCGCAAGGGCCGTGCGGGGCAGTTCCGTGTCGCCCTCGTCGGCTACACCAACGCCGGCAAGTCTTCCATTCTGCGCGCGCTCGCCGGAGCGGACGTCCTCGTCGAGGACCGCCTCTTCGCGACCCTCGACCCCGCTACGCGCGCCGTCGATCTGGCGGACGGCGTCCGCGTGCTCCTCACGGATACGGTCGGTTTCATCCGCAAGCTGCCGCATCATCTGGTGGCGTCGTTCCGGGCGACGCTCGAAGCCGCCCTGGAGGCGGACCTGCTGCTCCACGTCATCGACGCCTCGCATCCGAGCTGGGAGGAGCAGAAGCGCGTCGTCGAGGAGGTCCTTCAGGACCTCGGGGTGCGCGACCGGCCGATGGTCCTGGTCTTCAACAAGGTGGATCGCCTGACGCACGACGAGGAGGCGGCACTGCGCGCGCGGGCGCGGGTTGTCTTCGCGCAGCCCGCGGTCTTCGCATCCACCATTGAGCCCGGAGGGATGGATCACCTGCGGGAGCGCCTGGCGGAAGAGTGCCGGGCCGTGCGCCCGCGGGTCCACCTGCGCATCCCTGCGGTCGACGGCGAGGCACTCGCGACGGTCTATCGCGAGGGTGAGGTCCTGCAGCGCGAGGAGCGCGGGACCGCCATCGACCTGGTCGCGCGTCTGCCCCGGCCAGCGCTCGGCCGGCTCAGGCGTCGCGCGGGCATCCTGGTGTTCGACTCGCCTTGAGCGAACGGGTGGCGATCATTGGGCCCGGGCGCATGGGACTCGCGTTCGGGGCAGCGCTCGTGCAGTGCCAGGCGGTCGAGCGGCTCGTCTTCTACGGGCGCGGCCTCGAGCCGCCGCCGCATCCGCTCTTCGATCCCCACTCGGCCGTGGCGAGCTACCGCCCCGGCCTGGGCGGCCTCGAGGCGGACACGACGGTCGTGATCCTTGCCGTCCCGGACGCGGCACTGGCCGAGGTGGCGCACGACCTCGCCGCCGCCGGCCCGGCTCCGCGCGGGTGTGCGGCGCTCCACCTCGCTGGCGCGCTGTCCACCGACGCGCTCACGCCGCTGCACCTGGTCGGCTTCGCCGTCGGGTCGATGCACCCCCTCCAGACGGTCGCCGATCCCTGGTCCGGCGGCGACCGGCTGATCGGCGCCGCGTTCGCCCTCGGCGGTGAGCCCGCCGCGATCGCCGCCGGCCGCCGCCTCGTCAATGCCCTGCGCGGCCGCGCGCTCGTGGTCCCGCCGGCGCTGCGGCCCCTCTTCCACGCAGCGTCGGTCTTCGCTTCCAATTACGTGGTCACGCTCGCAGCCGTCGCGGCGCGGCTGCTCTCGCAGGCCGGCATCTCTGAGGATGAGGCGATCGAGGCCACCTTGCCGCTGATCCGCGGCGCGGTGGACAACATCGAGCACCTCGGCTTCGCCGCGGCGCTCACCGGCCCGATCATGCGCGGTGATGTGGATGTCGTCCGGCTGCACCTCGGCCGGTTGTCCTCTGAGGAGCGTTCACTATATTGCGCGCTGGGTCGCGAGACCCTTCGACTGGCCCGCCTGGCCGGCCTGGACGCGGAGCGGGCCGCTGAGCTCGAATCTCTCCTTTCCGGCGAATAGATGCGGCTTCACGTCAACGTCGATCACGTCGCGACCGTGCGCCAGGCGCGTCGGACGGACGAACCGGATCCGGTGCGCGCCGCCGTCCTGGCCGAGCTCGGCGGCGCAGATGGCATCACCGTCCACCTGCGCGAGGACCGGCGCCACATCCAGGAGCGGGATGTGCGCTTGCTCGTGGCCACCGTGCGGACCGGGGTCAACCTGGAGCTGGCGGTGGCGGACGACGTGCTCGCCATCGCGCTCGAGTTGCGCCCCATGGCCGTCACGATCGTGCCCGAGCGCCGGGAGGAGATCACGACCGAGGGCGGCCTCGCGCTTTCCCGTCCCGAAGAGCGCGCCCGTGTGGCCGCGGCCGTCGAGCGCCTGGCGGCGGCCGGCCTGCGCACCTCTCTCTTCATCGACCCGGATGAGGACGCGTTGCGCGCGGCGGCGGCCATCGGCCCGGCCGCCGTCGAGCTCCACACCGGCGCATACGCGGAGGCCTGGGCCCGGCGGGCGACCGAGGGGCCCGGCCGCGTCCGGGAGCAGCTCGACCGGCTCCGCCGGGCGGCCGCCCTCGGCCGCTCGCTCGGCCTGGACATCCATGCCGGGCACGGCCTCACGTACGAGAACGTCTCTCCCGTCGCCGCGATCGCGGAGATCGAGGAGCTGAACATCGGCCACAGCATCATCAGCCGCGCCGTCCTCACCGGCATGGTCGCCGCCGTCCGCGACATGCGTCAGCTCATCCTCGAGGCCCGGACGCGCGCCGTCGTGTCGGCATCGTAGAGGAGCCATGCCCACCACGCGCGATTTCTTCCTGATGGAGGCGCGGGACTGCCTCGCACGCTTGAACGCGTTGCTCGGCGCGGCCGATGACGCGCTCGTCCCGGCTGCCGAGCTCCACCGCGTGGCGCGCACGCTCCGCGGGAGTGCCCAGATGGCGCGGGAGACCCGCGTCCAGAACGTCGCGCACGCCGTCGAGGTCGCCGGCCGCTCCCTGGTCCAGGGCGCCCTCGCGTGGGGCCCGGACCTACGCAAGGCGCTCGAGGCGACGCTGGCGGACCTGGCTACCCTCATCGAGGCCGGTGAGGACGAGGCGCAGCTCGACGAGCGTGCCGCCGGCGCCGTCGAACGCTGGGAGCGGCTCGGGATCGAGCTCCCGCCACTTCCCGACGGGTCGCCCCCTCGCGCCGCGGCCGATGGCGGCCGCGCACGGCCGGCGGGTCCGTCTGCCGCGCCCGGTGCCGCCCCTGCCGACGACCTGCCCATCGAGGTCGTCAACTTCTTCCGCGGCGAGGCCGGCGCCCTCCTGGATCGCATCGAGCGCCTCGCGGGCAGCCGCGCGCGGACCGCTCCCGACCGGCTGGCCACCGTACGCCGCGAGCTGAAGGACACCGTCGTCGCGCTCCGGGATCTGGCCGGCACGTTCGGCTTTGCCCACGTGGCGGCTGCCGCGGAGCGCTTGCTGGAGGCCATCGAGCGGGAGCGGCCGGCCGTCGGCCTGCTCGCCGACCTCCGGCGTCTCGTCACCAGCGAGGTCCCGGGCCAGCCGACCTCCCTCGCGCCTCGCGCCGCCGCTGCCGCGCCCGGCCGCACCCCCGAGCCGGCCCCGGCCGCGGACGTCGTTCCCATCGAGGACCTGCTCTACCGGGGGGAGGCGGCGCTTCGCCGCGCCCTCGAGCTGCGGCCCGCCATCGAGCGGGCGGTCGGCGCCGACCCGGCCGCCCGCGAGGTGGTGGAGGAACTGTTCGACCTCATCCGGCTCGGGCTCCAGTGAGCGGCTCGCGGAAGAACGGAGTGCTCGGCTGGAAGTCGCTGCTCGGCGTCGCCCTCAGCGCCGCCCTGCTGGCGTTCGCGCTGCGCGGCGTGCACCTCGGCGAGGTGTTGCGAGAGGTGAGCCAGGCCCGTCCGCTCGAGTTCCTCGCCGCCGTCACCGCCGCCACCCTCGTCTTCCTGGTGCGTGCCTGGCGCTGGAGGCCGCTGCTCCAGCCCATGCTCCCCGACGCACCGCTGCGGCCGAGGTTCGCGGCGACGACGATCGGCTTCATGACGAACAACATCCTGCCCGTGCGGATCGGCGAGTTCGCCCGCGCCTTCGCGCTGTCCCGCATGCAGCCGATCCCGGTTGCCGCCTCCTTCGGGACCGTGGCCGTGGAACGGCTCTTCGACGGCCTGACGATCATCGTCTTCCTCCTGATCGCCATGGCGCTGCCCAGCTTCCCGGGCACCGTCTCGATGGACGGCGTCGAGATGGGCGGGCTGCTCCGGCTTTTCGCGGCCCCGTTCGCCGCCGCCGGCCTCCTGCTCCTGGCCATGGTCGTGCGGCCCCGCTGGACGGTGATGCTCTTCGAGCGCAGCCTCGTCCGGCTCCTGCCCAGGCGGCTGCGCCGGCCGGTCGTCGACGCGCTCGAAGCGTTCCTCGCCGGCCTCGTCTCGCTCCGCACGCCCTCGCTGGTCCTGCGGACCGCGCTGTGGTCCGTCGTGCTCTGGCTGCTGAACGCCCTCTCGTTCTGGCTCGCCTTCCTCGCGTTCGACATCCCGGTGGGCTTCGGCGGCGCGCTGTTCCTCCAGTCCCTGATCGCGATCCTGGTGGCCGTGCCGTCCGCTCCCGGGTTCTTCGGCCCCTACGAGTTCGCCGTCCGTTTCGGCCTCGTCGGCGTGTGGGGCGTGGAGGTCAACAAGGCGCTGGGCTTCGCCATCGGGTTCCACATGGGGAGCTTCATCCCGGTCACCGTCATCGGGCTCTACTACGCGTGGCGCCTCGGCCTCTCGCTCCGTGAGGTGGAGCGGAGCGAGGATCTGGTCGAGGCGGCGGTCGCGCGAGACCTGGCGGGCGCCGGCCCGGTCGGCGCCGCCGACGGGCCCGGCGGCGACCAGGATGGGTCCCCACAATCCGGAGGCGCCGCACGACCCTGATCCGCGCCCAGGCCCCCGCCAAGCTCAACCTCCGGCTCGAGATCCTGGCCCGGGAGGACACCGGCTATCACCAGCTCGAGAGCGTGTTCTGCACCATCGACCTCGCCGACGAGCTGGAGCTGCGCGCCGGCCCGCCCGGCATCCGGCTGGAGGTCACCGGCGCCGAGCTGGGTCCTCCCGAGCAGAACCTCGTGCACCGGGCCGCCGTGGCCTTCTTCCGGGCGACCGGCTCGGAACCGGCCCTGACGATCCGGCTCGACAAGCGCATCCCCGCCGGCGCCGGGCTCGGCGGCGGGTCGAGCGATGCCGCCGCGACCCTTCGCGCGCTCAACGAGCTGCACGGCCGGCCGCTCGACGGACCCACCTTGATGCGGCTCGGCGCCGGCCTTGGCAGCGACGTGCCGTACTTCGTGACCGGCGCCGCGCTGGCGCTCGTGTGGGGAAGGGGCGAGCGCGTCTTGCCGCTGCCCCCGCCGCCGCGGGTGCCCGTGCTCCTGGCGGTCCCGCCGTTCGCCATCGCGACGGCGGAGGCCTACCGCGCCCTGGACCGCCATCGCGCCAGTGCCCCTACGCCGCGCACGATCCGGCTCGAGGACCTCTCCACATGGGACGGCCTCGCCGCCACGGCCGCCAATGACTTCGAGCCCGTGGTCTTCCGGACGCACCCGGAGCTGGCCCGGCTCCGCGACGCGCTCGAGGACCTGGGCGCGCGGCCTGCGCGCCTGACCGGGAGCGGCTCGACGGTATTCGGTATCTTCGGATCCGACGCGCAACGCAGCGCCGCGGCCGCCGAACTCGCGCGCGCGTTCCCGCAGGTCCGTCTGATCGGATGCTCCACCGCGGCGGCTCACGCCGGGCCGCTCGTCGGTTGATCGGGCTCCGGCATTCGGTTAAATTTCGGCTTATTCCGGGGTCGTCTAATGGCAGGACGGGGGACTTTGGATCCCTTGGTGGTGGTTCGAATCCACCCCCCGGAACTCCCGTCGCAACCGTCGGAGGGATCATTCATGCCAGCTCCGGGTCCACGGACGCCCCGCTGGCTCCCCGAAGCCGTCCGGCGTCGGCTCGAGGTGGCGAGCGCCACGGCCTGGGAGTCGCTCGTCGAGGCGCACGCCTCGCACGCGCTCCGGCTCATCGCCCTGCTCGCCGACCGGCTGCCCTTCGACGAGGCGGTCACCCGCTACCTGCGGGAGATGGAGGTCTCGGAGACCATGGCGGCCGCCGTGCGCAACCGGGTGCTGGTCGCGCTCGAGGACGCTGAGCGGCCCGACGACTCGCGGCCGTCGCTCCAGCTCTTCGCCGCCTCCGGCGAGGCGGAGTCGCAGGGAGACGGAGAGGCGGCGACGCGGCCCGCGGAGGGCTGGCGCCGCTTCCGGCCGGACATCCTCATGCGCGGCCTCAAGGAGCGGCACCGGCGGCACGACGAGACCGAGGGCTGGATCCGGCTGGCCATCGCCCGTGCGGAAGAGGGGATCATCTCCACCCACGTGGACAACGCCATCACCTTCGCCGCGCTCCTCGACCCGCACATGCCGCTCGAACGGGCCATCGAGGAATACAACAACGCGCTCGGGCTCACCGGGCCGCGCGCGCAGGCGGTCCTCCAGCGCGCCATGGCTCGCCTGGCGGAGGCACGCCTGCCGGCCGCCGTGCCCGCCCGTGCGTCAGAGCCGGGGCCTGACCCGGCGCCATGAGCCCCGCCGCTGCGGCCCGTCTCCGACCCCGCGCCGCGCGGAGCCGCCCTGACATCGCGCCCGTTCCGTAGTCCGCTCCGTTGACACAACCGCCCCTCCGGTCGTACCTTGAAAGGCTGTCGTCATTCAGACGAACCGGGGAACCGACACGCGGCGAGGGATGTCCGATCACGAATTCCGTGGCCCGCTCCTCCTCCTCTCCGGTACCGCGAACCGGCCGTTGGCGGAGGAGATTGCCCAATACATGGGGATGCCGCTCGGAGATGTCACCATCAAGCGCTTCGCCGATGGTGAGATCTTCGTCCGCATCGATCAAAACGCGCGTGGTCGGGACGTCTTCATCATCCAGCCCACGCCGCCCCCGGCCGACAGCATCATGGAGCTGTTGCTCTTGGTGGACGCCGCGCGGAGAGCGTCCGCGGCCCGCGTCACCGTCGTCGTCCCCTACTACGGCTACGCGCGTCAGGACCGGAAGGATCAGCCCCGGGTCGCCATCGGCGCCAAGCTGGTGGCGAACCTGATGGAGGCTGCCGGCGCCGACCGCGTCCTCGGCATGGACTTCCACGCCCACCAGCTCCAGGGCTTCTTCGACATTCCCGTCGACCACCTGTACGCGGCG